>NZ_JBEXCY010000163.1:0-8978 GCF_040605515.1 Dactylosporangium sp. NPDC005572
GCGCTCCTCGTCGGTGACCATCTCCAGGGTCAGCTCGTCGTGGTTGCGCAGGAAGATGCCCCACTGGCAGTTCGACGGGATCTCCGGCGTGTGGGCCAGGATCTCCGAGATCGGGAACCGCGACTCGCGCCGGACCGCCATGAAGATGCGCGGCATGAGCGGGAAGTGGAACGCCATGTGGCACTCGTCACCCTCGCCGAAGTACTCCACCACGTCGGCCGGCCACTGGTTGGCCTCGGCCAGCAGGACCCGGCCCGGGAACTCGTCGTCGATGACCTTGCGGCAGCGGCGCAGGAACTCGTGCGTCTCCGGCAGGTTCTCGCAGTTGGTGCCCTCGGACTCGAACAGGTACGGCACCGCGTCGAGCCGGAAGCCGTCGATGCCCAGGTCGAGCCAGAACCGCAGCACGTCGATCATCTCGCGCTGGACCTCGGGGTTGGCGTAGTTGAGGTCCGGCTGGTGGGAGAAGAACCGGTGCCAGTAGAACTGCCGGCGCACCGGGTCGAACGTCCAGTTCGACTCCTCGGTGTCGACGAAGATGATCCGCGCGTCGGAGTACGCCTTGTCGCTGTCGGACCACACGTAGAAGTCGCCGTAGGGGCCGGTCGGGTCCCGCCGGGACTCCTGGAACCACAGGTGCGAGTCGGAGGTGTGGTTCATGACCAGGTCGGTGATGACCCGGATGCCGCGCTTGTGGGCCGCGTCGAGCAGGGCGACGAAGTCGTCGACGGTGCCGAAGTCGGGCAGCACCTTGTAGAAGTCGCGGATGTCGTACCCGCCGTCGCGCAGCGGCGAGTCGTAGAACGGCGGCAGCCAGAGGCAGTCGACGCCGAGCCACTGCAGGTAGTCCAGCTGGCTGATGAGGCCCTTGAGGTCGCCGGAGCCGTCGGCGTTGGAGTCGGCGAACGCCCGGACGAGCACCTCGTAGAACACGGCCCGCTGGAACCAGGTGGTGTCGGCCGGCAGCACCCGCGCCTGGCCGAAGTCACTGGACGACGGATGCTCGACCGTACCGTCCGCGACGTGGGTGCCCTCGACCGCTTCCGTCATTGTCGCCACCTACCTTGCTGCTGTTGCGGTGGTCACGCTCACCGATGGCGGTGCACCGTGAGCACGTGAGCCGGCTCGTACAGGGGGTCGAGCCGGACCGCGTTGTGCTGTCCCCAGTCGAAGGTCGCGCCCGTGATCTCGTCGCGGACCGTGAACCGCTCGTGCCAGTCGAACCCCAGCGCGGGCATGTCCAGCGTGGTGTTACCCCATTGGACGTTGTGCGAATCCGTCGACACGACCACCAGCACCGTGTTGCCGGTCTCGGCGTCGCGCTTCGAGAAGCACAGCATCTGCTCGTTGTCGACGCCGTGGAAGACGGTGTTGCGCAGCCGGTGCAGCGCCGGGTTGTCCCGCCGGACCGTGTTGAGCGTGCGCAGGTAGGGCGCGAGCGACTCGCCGTCGCGCTCCCGGCCGGCCCAGTCGCGGGGGCGCAGCTGGTACTTCTCGTTGTCCAGGTACTCCTCGGCGCCCGGCCGGGCCACGTGCTCGAACAGCTCGAAGCCCGCGTACATGCCCCAGGACGGGCTGAGCAGGCTCGCCAGCACCGCCCGGATCTTGAACATCGGCGGCCCGCCGTGCTGGAGGTGCTCCGGCAGGATGTCGGGCGTGTTGGGCCAGAAGTTCGGCCGCATGTAGTCGGCCGCCGCGATCAGCTCCTGCACGTACTCCCGCAGCTCCCAGGCCTGCACCCGCCACGTGAAGTAGGTGTAGGACTGGCTGAAGCCGATCTTGCCCAGGCCGTGCATCATGGCCGGCCGGGTGAACGCCTCGGCCAGGAACAGCACATCGGGGTCGACCTGCTTGACCTCGTCGATGAGCCAGTGCCAGAAACCGACCGGCTTGGTGTGCGGGTTGTCGATCCGGAAGATCTTCACGCCCTGCGCGACCCAGTGCAGCACGACCCGCTTGACCTCGGCGCGGATCCCCTCCGGGTCGTTGTCGAAGTTCAGCGGGTAGATGTCCTGGTACTTCTTGGGCGGGTTCTCGGCGTAGGCGATGCTGCCGTCGGCGCGGGTCGTGAACCACTCCGGGTGCGCGGTGACCCACGGGTGGTCGGGCGCGCACTGCAGGGCCAGGTCCAGCGCGATCTCGACGCCGGCGTCGTTCGCGGCGGCGACGAACGCCCGGAACTCCTCCAGGGTGCCGAGGTCGGGGTGGATCGCGTCGTGACCGCCCTCGGCCGCGCCGATCGCCCACGGCGAGCCGACGTCGTCCGGGCCGGCGACCAGGGTGTTGTTCGGCCCCTTGCGGTTGACCCGGCCGATCGGGTGGATCGGCGGGAGGTACACCACGTCGAAGCCCAGGTCGGCGACCTCCTTGAGGCGCGGGGTCGCGCTGGCGAACGTGCCGTGCCGCACCGGCCTGCCGCGCTCGTCGACCTCGGCGCCCTCGGAGCGGGGGAAGAACTCGTACCACGCGGAGAACAGCGCCCGCTCCCGGTCGCACCAGATCGGCAGCGGCGCCGAGCGGGTCACCTGCCGGCGCAGCGGGTGCCGCCACAGCACCTCGGTGAGCGCGAGCGCGGGGGAGACCCGGGCGAACAGCGGGATGCCGGTGTCGGCGAGCGCGCGGGAGGCGCCGATGACCCGGTCGCGGTCGGGGGCCGGGACGCCCTCGGCCGCCTCGCGCAGCAGCGCCGAGCCCTCGGCCAGGTCATTGGCGAGGTCCTCCAGGCCCTGGCCGGCGGCGATCTTCTTGGACACGGCGTCGTGCCAGGTGAGGTACGGGTCGGAGAACGCCTCGACGGCGAACGTCCAGGCCCCGACCGCGTCCGGGCGCACCTCGGCGAACCAGCGGTCGGTGCCGGCCGCGCCGGGGCGCATCCGGGTGAACGGACCCTCCTGCCCGTCGGGCGCGATGAGGACCACGTTGCAGCCCATCATGGCGTGGCCCTCGCGGTAGGCGACCGCGGAGACCGGGACGGCCTCCCCGACGACCGCCTTGGCCGGGAACCGCCCGCCGTCGACCGACGGGGTGACCTGCTCGATCGGGAACCGCTGCTCGGCACCGTAGACACCGGCCCAGGACGGTGCGCCGTCGCGGGCCGGCTGGAAACTGGCCGCCGGGCTCTCCGCCGTGTCGACGGCGTCGTCGGGGCGGTCGGGTGCCAGCGCGACCTCCGTGGGGGTGGGCTCGGTCGTGGCGATCTCGGTCTTGAACGCTTCCGGTCGGGCACCCGCCGGCTTGCGCGCCTCCGTCTTGAGGGTGTCGTTCTTGCGGGTGTCGGGCTCCGCGGGGTTACCCATGATCCTCACCGTATCGAGTCGGGGCCGGGGTGGCGGGGTTAGTGCTCAGGGTGCGGTTCAGGGTTCGACGCGTTGACCCTTGCCGATGACCACGATGCCCCCGTCGGACACGGTGAAACGCTTCCGGTCGCGCTCCAGGTCGACGCCGATCTCGGCGCCCTCGGGCACGATGACGTTCTTGTCCAGGATGGCGTTGCGCACCACGGCGTGCCGCCCGATGTCGACGCCCTCCATGAGCACCGAGCCCTCGACGTGCGCCCACGAGTGGACCTTGACGTTGGGGGAGACCACCGAGTTCTCCACGAGCGACCCCGAGATCACCGCGCCGGGCGAGATCATCGAGCCGACCGCGCGGCCGACCCGCTCGCCCCAGCCGTGCACGAACTTCGCCGGCGGCCACGGGCTGTTGCCGGTGTAGATCGGCCACTCGAAGTTGTACAGGTTGAAGACCGGGTGGACGGCGATGAGGTCCATGTTCGCCTCGTAGTATGAGTCGAGGGTCCCCACGTCGCGCCAGTAGCCGCGGTCGCGGTCCGTGGTGCCCGGCACCACGTTGGTGCTGAAGTCGTAGACGGCGGCCTCGTTCTTCTCGACGAAGAAGGGGATGATGTTGCCGCCCATGTCGTGCTTGCTCGACGGGTCCTGCGCGTCGCGGGTGACGGCGTCGATGAGCGCGTCGGCGGTGAACACGTAGTTGCCCATCGACGCGTAGATCTCGTCGGGCGCGTCGGGCAGGCCCTTGGCGTCCTTCGGCTTCTCCCGGAACGCGCTGATGCGCCGGTTGTCGTCGGCGGCCACCTCGATGACGCCGAACTGGTCGGCGGTCGACAGCGGCTGCCGGATGCCGGCGACGGTCGCCGCCGCGCCCGACTCGATGTGCTGGCGGACCATCTGCTCCGGGTCCATCCGGTAGATGTGGTCGGCGCCGAACACGATGACGTAGTCGGGGCGCTCGTCGTTGATGAGGTTCAGGCTCTGGTAGATCGCGTCGGCCGAGCCGGCGAACCAGCGCGGGCCGAGCCGCTGCTGGGCCGGGACGGGGGTGACGTAGTTGCCGAGCAGCGTCGACATCCGCCAGGTCTTCGTGACGTGCCGGTCCAGCGAGTGCGACTTGTACTGGGTGAGCACGACCATCTTGAGATAGCCGCCGTTGGCGAGGTTCGACAGCACGAAGTCGACCAACCGGTAGATCCCGCCGAACGGGACCGCGGGCTTGGCCCGGTCGGTCGTCAGTGGCATCAGTCGCTTGCCCTCACCGCCGGCGAGGACGATCGCGAGGACCTTCTTGGCAGCCATGGCGCAGACGCTAAACGGGTCCGGCGCGTTGCGCCAGACGAACGGGATTATGGTTTGGACGTGCGAGTAGACCTGCTCACTCGAGAGTATCCCCCGGACGTCTACGGCGGGGCGGGCGTCCACCTCGAGTACCTTGCCCGGGAGCTGCGCCGGCTCCCGCTGGACGTCCGCGTCCACTGCTTCGGCGCGCCGCGGGCCGAGGCCGGGGTCACCGGCTACGCCGACCCGCCCGGCCTGGCCGGTGCCAACGCGGCCCTGCGCACCATCGGGGTCGACCTGGAGATGGCCGCCGGCTGCGCCGGGTCCGACCTCGTGCACAGCCACACGTGGTACGCCAACCTCGCCGGACACACCGCGAAACTGCTGCACGGCGTCCCGCACGTCGTCACCACCCACAGCCTCGAGCCCCTGCGCCCCTGGAAGGCCGAGCAGCTCGGCGGCGGCTATGCGCTGTCCTCCTGGTGCGAGCGGACCGCGGTCGAGGCGGCCGACGCGGTCATCGCCGTCTCCGCCGGGATGAAGGCCGACGTGCTGCGGGCGTACCCCCGGGTCGACCCCGACAAGGTGCACGTCGTCTACAACGGCATCGACACCGAGCAGTACGCGCCCGACCCGGCGACCGACGTCCTGGAGCGCCTCGGCATCGACCCGGGCCGCCCCTCCGTCGTCTACGTCGGGCGGATCACCCGGCAGAAGGGCCTGCCCTACCTGCTGCGCGCGGCCCGGCGGCTGCCGCCGGACGTCCAGCTCGTACTCCTGGCCGGCGCGCCCGACACGCCCGAGATCGCGGCCGAGGTGACCGGCCTCGCCGACGGGCTGCGCGCCACCCGCGAGGGCGTCGTCTGGGTGCAGGAGATGCTGCCCAAGCGCGAGGTGATCCAGGTCCTCACGCACGCCACGCTGTTCGTCTGCCCGTCGATCTACGAGCCGATGGGCATCGTCAACCTGGAGGCGATGGCCTGCCGGACCGCGGTCGTGGCCACCGCCACCGGGGGTATCCCGGAGGTCGTCGCCGACCGGGAGACCGGCCTGCTCGTCCCGATCGAGCAGGTCACCGACGGCAGCGGCACCCCGCTGGACCCGGAGCGCTTCGTCGCCGACCTGGCCGACGCGATGCTCCAGCTCGTCCAGGAGCCGGCCCGGGCCGCCGAGCTCGGCCGGGCCGGCCGCCAGCGCGCGGTCGACCACTTCTCGTGGGCCGCGATCGCCGACCGCACCCACGCGGTCTATCAGTCGATCACGTGATCCTTCGTCACGTGCTCGAGGATGAGCTGTGACACCGCCTCGGACTGCTCGGCGTTGGCCAGGTGGGCCGCGCCCTGGAGCACGACGAGGCGGCTGCCGGCGATCCCCGCATGGATGCGCTCACCGTGCTCCGGCGGGGTCGCCGGGTCGTCCTCCCCGGCGATGACCAGCGTCGGCGCGGTGATCCGGGGCAGGTCGGCGAGCTGGTCCATGGCCGCGATCGCCTCGCAGCAGCCGGCGTAGCCCTCGGCGGGGCAGGCGGCGATCATGGTCCGGTAGGGGGCGACACGGGCCGGCAGTGCCGCGCGGTAGCGCGGCGTGAACCACCGGCCGAGGACCGCGTCGGCGATGCTGCCCATGCCCGCCGAGCGGACCTGCTCGGCCCGCGCCTGCCAGCTGTCGGCGGGCGGCAGGTGCGCCGCCGTGCAGATCAGCACGAGCTTGTCGATGCGCTCCGGCGCGTGCGCGGCCAGCCACATGCCGACCATCCCGCCGAGGGAGAGCCCGCAGTACGACGCCCGCTCGATCCCGAGGCGGTCGAGCAGCGCCAGCACGTCACGCCCCAGCTCCTCGATCGAGTAGGGGCCGGGCGGCACCGGGGACCCGCCGTGGCCGCGGTGGTCGAAGCGGACCACGCGCAGCCGGTCGCCGAACGCGGCCAGCTGGGGCCGCCACATGTCGAGGTTGCTGCCCAGCGAGCCGCCGAGCAGCAGGGTCGGCGCCCCCAGGGGGCCGGAGGTGCGCTGGAACAGCGTCGTTGCCGTCACCGCATCCTTCTATCACCAACGCCTCGATGCGGGCTAAGGTGGTGGTGGGCAGTGCGCCTGCCCGCGCCTTCCGGCCAAGAGGCTTCGACTCAGCGCATCCACCTTCCGTTCACCGGATGGCGGGTGCGGTCCTCTTCCGGCCCGGGCCCGCCGGAGAGGCGTGATGGCGCATGTTCGAACGGTTCACCGACCGTGCCCGCCGGGTCGTCGTGCTGGCCCAGGAGGAGGCGCGGACCCACAACCACAACTACATCGGCACCGAGCACATGCTGCTCGGGCTGGTGCAGGAGGGCGAGGGCGCCCTGCAGGAGCTGGGCGTGACCCTCGACCGGGCCCGCCGCGAGGTCGAGGACCTCATCGGCCACGGCGGGCAGGTCCCGTCGGGCCACATCCCGTTCACCCCGCGGTTCAAGAAGGTCCTGGAGCTGGCCCTGCGCGAGTCGCTCCAGCTCGGCCACAACTTCATCGGCCCCGAGCACGTGCTGCTCGGCCTGATCCGGGAGGGTGAGGGCACCGCCGTGCGGGTGCTGGCCCGGCTCGGCGTCGCGCTCAACGACGTGCGGGCCGAGGTGCTGGGCTCGCTGACCGGCCACCCGTCGGCCCCTTCTTCCGATGCCCCACCCCCCAAGGGCAACCCTGTGCTCGACCAGTTCGGCCACAGCCTGACCGACGCGGCCCGGGCCGGGCGCCTCGACCCCGTCATCGGCCGCGACCGCGAGATCGACCGCGTCGTGCAGGTCCTGTCCTGCCGCCGCAAGAACAACCCGGTGCTCACCGGCGCGCCCGGCGTCGGCAAGACGGCCGTCGTCGAGGGCCTGGCCCAGCGCATCGTCGCCGGCACCGTGCCGGACACGCTCACCGGCAAGCAGCTGTGGTCGCTGGACCTGGGCTCGCTGGTGGCCGGCTCGCGGTACCGCGGCGACTTCGAGGAACGCCTCCGCAAGGTCCTCAAGGAGGTCCGCACCCGCGGCGACGTCATCCTGTTCGTGGACGAGATCCACACCCTGGTCGGCGCCGGCGCCGCCGAGGGCGCGATCGACGCGTCGTCCCTGCTCAAGCCCCTGCTCGCCCGCGGCGAGCTGCAGACGATCGGCGCGACCACCCACGACGAGTACCGCCGCCACATCAAGAAGGACGGCGCCCTGGAGCGCCGCCTCCAGCCGGTCGAGATCGGCGAGCCGACCCCGGCCGAGGCGCTGGACATCCTGCACGGCCTGCGCGGCCGCTATGAGACGTTCCACCAGGTGTCGTACAGCGCGGCGGCCCTGCGGGCGGCCGTCGACCTGGGCACGAGGTACCTCCCGGACCGCCAGCTCCCGGACAAGGCGATCGACCTGCTGGACGAGGCCGGCGCCCGCCTGCGCATCACGAGCACCGGCTTACCGGCCTCCCCTGAGGTGGGCCCGGACCACATCGCGACGGTGGTCGCCCAGTGGACCGGTATCCCGGTCCAGCGCCTGACGGAGGCGGAGACGGCGCGGCTGGTCCGCATGGAGGACGAGCTGCACCGGCACATCGTCGGCCAGCAACCCGCCGTCCGAGCGGTCGCCCGCGCGATCCGCCGGTCCCGGGCCGGCCTGGCCGACCCGAAGCGCCCCACGGGCTCGTTCATCTTCGCCGGCCCGTCGGGCGTGGGAAAGTCATCCCTGGCCAAGGCCCTGGCCGAGTTCCTGTTCGGCGCGCCGGAGGCGCTGGTGCAGCTGGACATGTCCGAGTACCACGACCCGCACACCGTCTCCCGCCTCCTGGGCGCCCCACCCGGCTACGTCGGCCACGACGAGGGCGGCCAGCTGACGGAGGCCGTCCGCCGCCGCCCGTCGTCGGTCATCCTGTTCGACGAGATCGAGAAGGCCCACCCGGACGTCTTCCACACCCTGCTGCAGATCCTGGAGGACGGCCGCCTCACGGACGGCCAGGGCCGCGTCACCGACTTCACGAACACGGTCCTGGTCCTGACCACGAACCTGGGCACCCGCTTCACGTCCCCGGCCGGCTTCACCACCCACCCGGCCGCGGCGGCCGACCTGGCGGGACTGGCCGCCCAGACGGACCTGCGCCAGCACTTCCGCCCGGAGTTCCTGAACCGCATCGACGAGGTCATCGTCTTCGCCCCGCTGACGGAGGCCGACCTCCTCCAGATCGTCGACCTGGAGGTCACCGAGGTAGCAACCCGCCTGTCCACCGCCGCAGCGCCCGCTTCGCCGACCGCCCCACCCACTGTTGCGACCACCGGCACGGACAATGCCCCGGAAAGCCACACGGACGGCGCCCCGATCGGCGCGGTCGGCTCGGCCGGCGGCTTGGTCGGCTCGGGCGGCGGCGGTGGCGCTGGCGGTGGCGCTGGCGGTGGCGCTGGCGGTGGCGCTGGCGGTGG
>NZ_JBEXCY010000163.1:9077-26251 GCF_040605515.1 Dactylosporangium sp. NPDC005572
GGTGGCGCTGGCGGTGGCGCTGGCGGTGGCGCTGGCGGTGGCGCTGGCGGTGGCGGTGGTGCTGGCGGTGGCGCTGGCGGTGGCGCTGGCGGTGGGTCGGTTGGCTTGGGCAACTGGGTGGGCGGCGGGCCGGGCGGTGGGACGGGCGGATCGAGCAGCGGCATGGGTGGTGGCAGGGACGGTGGCGCTGGCGGCGGCTCGGGTGGGCGTGGCGTGAGGCTGACCCTGACCGATGCGGCGCGGGCGCACCTGGCGGCGGCCGGCCACGACCCGCTGCTGGGCGCGCGGCCGCTGCGGCGGGCCGTGCAGCGGGAGCTCGCGGACGAACTGTCGGCGATGATCCTGCTCGGCGAGCTCCCCGACGGGGCCGCGGTGCTCGTCGACGCCGAGCACGGGCGGTTGACGTTGACGGTCAGCCGGGCTGGTACGCCGGAGCGTCCGACTCCTGTCCCGGCAGGATGACGATCTCGTCGGGGCGCAGGGTGCGGGTCGCGGTCTCGCCGTCGACCCGCACCTCGTACCCGGTCGGCGGGCCGCCCGCGCCCCAGCACACGCCGACGATCGTCCCCTCGCTCGGCGTCCTCGCCGTCGCGCCGTTCGCCGCGCGCGCCACGGTCGGGCTGCCCGCGTCCGGTGCCCGTCCCGCCGATCGCCCTGCCGCCGGCGCGGGGGTGGTCGTGGCGGACGCTCCCGCCGGCTTGCCGTGGGTGGCGGGCCTGCCGTGAGCTGCGGGGTTGCCGTTGGCCGTGGGGTTGCCGTGGGTAGTGGAGTTGGCTGCGGGGTTGCCGTCGGCCGTGGGGTTGCCGTGGGTGGCGGGCCTGCCGTGAGCTGCGGGGCTGGCGTTGGCCGTGGGGTTGCCGTGGGCTGTGGGGTTGGTGCTGGTTGCGAGGGCGGCGGGGGTGATCGGGCGGACGCGGGTGCCTGGAGCGTGGCCGTCGTCGGCGATCACCAGGAGGGCGTCCAGGACCTGGCGTACGCCCTCCCAGGGGGCCCGCACCACGAACGGCTCGCCGCGGGCGTCCTCGCGTGGGGTGACGAAGCCGCGGTACGCGAGGTCGAGGACGTCGGCCTCGTAGCGGACGCGCCACTCCTCGGTCCAGGCGCCGCCGCGCTGGCCGGCCAGTAACGCCTCGGCGATGCGCTGCCAGCGTTGGGCGGCGCCGTCGTCGAGGATCAGCCTGGCGGCGCGGTCAGCGTCGGCGCAGGCGGCGTCCACCGCGGTCTCCTCGCCGAGTTCGGCCGTCCAGGCCAGGTCGAGCGGGGCGGGGATCAGGCCGGGGCTGTCGTGGGCCACGACCAGGTACAGCAGTGCCAGCAGCTCCGCGCGTCGCTCGCCGGCGTAGAAGGAGCCGTCGTGGTTCGGCGGGAACCGGTCCACGAGGTGCTCGGCCCGGCCGGTCACCATGCGGGCCGCGCGCCGGCAGTCGGCGAGCTTCACGTCGGCGGGGCGCGCCTCGCGGGCGAGGATCGTCCACGGGCGTCCGTCGGCGGCGAACCTCGGGTACACGGTCCGGCCCGTGCTGCCCAGCACCTCGCCGTCCCGCAGGCCGGCGGCCTCCAGTTGGCGGGCCGCGACCGAGTACGCGATGCCGGCCAGTGCCGCGTGTGCCCGGACGGCCCGTCGCCTCGCGCGGTCGCGGCGTGGCGTGCGCGCGTCGGTCCGGCTGTCGTTGCGGCCTTCCTGCTTCGCGCTCCGCTCGCCGCCCTGGTCCGGGCTCCGCTCATGGCGCTGCCCGGCGTCCTGGTCAGGGTGCGGTTCCGGGCCTCGCTCGTCGTCTTGGCCGGTCTTCCGTGCCGCGCGCTGGTCCGCACTGCGCACCGGGTGCTCGTCGGCGTCCTGGTCAGGGTCCGGGCTTTGCTCAGGGCGCGGCTCGGCGTCCTGATCTTGGCGCAGCTCCGGTGGTTGGGCCGAGGTGCTGTCCGGGGCTTGGGACGGGGCTTGGGACGGTGCTTGGGACGGTGCTTGGGTGGAGTGGCGGGGGAACGGTGGTTGGGCGTCCGGTGGGGGGCCGGATGCGGGGGGTGCCGGGTCAGCCTCGGGCCGGGGCTGGGCGGCGTCATCCCGGGTGTGGTCGGTTGGATCGGGGGTGCCCTGCGGGGTGTGCTCTGCCATCACGAGTCCTCCGGCGTCGACCCACGCTCGCACCAGTCGGACGGCGAGACTTCCGCCGGGCATCCTGCATCGATGCGCTGAGTCGTAGCCTCTTGGCCCACTCCACGGCCGGCGTGGGCGACCGTGTTGGCTCGGGCAGGCGCACTGCCTGGTGACCAGAGTACCGCCTCCCACCCCCCGCCGCAGCCCACGCCACGCGCCACCGGCGGGTCGCTTCGCCAGGCGACCCGCCGGTGGCGAGCTGTCACGGACCGGCTGTCACGGACCGGCTGTCACGGACCGGCTGTCAGGGTGCCGGTGTCACAGGGTGACCAGGGAGCGGACGGCCAGGGCCGAGCCGACCAGGAGGACCATCGCGGCGGTGCCGGTGGGGGCGAGCCTGGTCAGGCGGGGGAGGCGGGCGGCCAGGCGGAAGCGGCCCGCCCAGCGGTCGCGGACCCGGATCAGGAGCAGGCCGGCGGCGGTGAGGACGGCGGCCATGCCGAGGCCGTACGCGAGGACCAGGAGCACGCCGAACCACGTCCGGCCCAGGCCGACCGCGCCGAGGAGGACGACGAGGGCGGACGGGCTGGGTACCAGGCCGCCTGCGATTCCCATCCCGACGATGGCGAGGCGGCTCGGCTTCTCCCCGGCGGGAGCTGAGTGGTCATGGGCGTGGGAACCGTGGGAGTGGTCGTGGTCGGCCGGCCCGTGGGAGTGGGGGGTGCCGTCGTCCGGGTGGTCGTGGGAGTGCGTGGGGTCGTCGTGGGTGTGGCCATCGTCGTGGGTGTGGTTGTGGGTCTCGACGCCCTCATGGGAGTGGCCATGGTCGTGGGTGTGGCCGTCGCCGTGGGAGTGGCTGTTGGACTCGGCGCCGTCGTGGGTGTGGTCGCCGTGGTGGGTGTGGCCATCGTCGTCGGAGTGGCTGTGGATCCCAACGGCGTCGTGGGAGTGGCTGTGGGGCTCGGTGTCGTCGTGGGTGTGGTCGGCGCCGTGGGCGTGGTCGTCGGCCTCGGGGTGGTCGGCGTGGGTGTGGTCGTCGGGCTCGGGGTGGTCGGTGTGGGTGTGGCCGTGGGAGTGGTCGTGGTCATGGCCGTGGCCGTGTACGTGCGAATGGGGGTGGCCGTGCGAATGGGGGTGGCCGTGGCCGTGCGAGTGGCCGTGCGAGTGGCCGTGGGCGTGAGCCGTGCGGCGCGAGAGGAGCATCGCCGCCCCCACCGCCGCCACCAGGACGCCGCTGGTCACGCCCAGCCAACCCAGGACCGTCTCGCCGGCCAGGCCGGCCGCCGTCGTCAGCAGCAGGCCCAGGATCAGCACGCCGCCCGTGTGGGTCAGCGTCACCGTCGCGCCCACGGCCAGCGCGTCGCGGGGGCGGCCCTGGCGGCCGGCCAGGTACGCGGCCATCACCGTCTTGCCGTGGCCGGGCAGCGCCGCGTGGGCGGCGCCCAGGAGCAGGGCCAGCAGCACCGCCGCCAGGCCCACGCCCAGCGTCAGGTCCCGCGAACCGACCCAGCCGCGCAGCGTCGACTCCGCGCGGCCGAGCCAGCCGGGCAGGGCCGGCGCCGCCGACTCGTCGGCGGACGTGGACGTGGACAGGGTCGCGCCGCCGGGGGACACGCGCAGCCGGGCCGACCGGACGTCGGGCGGGGAGCTCAGCAGGTCGTCCGGATAGCTGCGCAGGCCGTCGCTCAGGCTGGTCGTCGGCAGCGGCGAGTCGACGAGATGCACCCCGTCGGCCACCGCCGTCAGCTCTCGCCATCCTACCCGATCCCCCCGGTACCCCGTCGCCACGTCCACAGTGGACTCACCGGCGGAGAAGTCGAAGGCACCGGACAACGAGCACTCCAGGCGGCTGGTCCGCAGTCCGGCCGACCCCTCGGAGTACACATAGGACGAACCCGCGACCGAGAGCGCCAACGCAGCGCCGTCGTTGACCCGGACCGAGAACGCCGTGGCCAGCGAGGCGCATTCACGCTCCGCGAAGGCCGGCGCGCCGATGGCGTCCACAGCGGACTGCGACTGGACGGTGGGCAGCTCGGCGAAGTCGGCCAGCGCCAGCACGTCCACGCCGGAGGGGCGGAAGGACAGCGCGCCCAGCTGGTTGACCGAGAAGTTGCCGAGCGGGTGGGCCTGGGCCGGGCCGGGAGCGACCAGCAGCCCCACGACCAGCGCCGACAGCACGACAACCAGGCGACGGAACATCACGACTCCTCCGAGGACGAAAGGGAATCCAGCGTCCGCGCGGCGATCGGCGCGTCGACGGGGGAGAACTTCGGGTTCAGGGCCAGCGCCAGGCGCAGCTGGACGCGGGCGAGCGAGCGGTCGCCGGTGGCGAGGGCGACCATGCCGTAGTGGTAGGCGAGCGTCGCGTCGATCTGGCCCAGCGCGACCGCGTGCTGTGCGTACGGCAGCGCCTCCGCGGGGCGGCCCGCCTGCAGGAGGCTCCAGCTCAGCACGTCCGCGACCTCGGCGAACTGCCGACGCTGCCATTCCTGAGCCGCCAGGGTGGCCGCCTCCGCCGGGCGGCCGTGCTCCAGCGCCACGGCCGCGGCGCCCAGATCGTCGGTGCCGCCGTTCGCGGTGAACAGCTGGTGGGCGGCCTGAGCGAGCGCCAGCGCGGGGCCAGGGTCGCGGCCGGCGAGCTTGAGCAGCCGGGCCTGGTCGAGCAGGGCGTCGACGGTGGGCGTGCGGGCCACGACCCGCTCGAGGTCGGCGAGGGCCGCGTCGAGGTCGCCGCCGGCGGTGTCGAGCTTGGCCTTGAGCTGCCAGAGGCCGGGCGTCTCGGGGTACACCTGGAGCCCCAGCGTGACGTGCCGCGTCGCGGTCGCGGTGTCGCCGGCCGCCCACGCCAGGGCGGCGAGGTGCTGGTGGCAGAAGGCGACGTCGGCCGGTTCGGTGGCGCTCGCCAGCGCCTGCTCCATGAGCTGGATCGCCTCGGTGCGGCGGCCGTGCTGTTCGAGATCATAGGATCCGCGGGTGTACGAGCCGAGGCCGGGCTTCAGGTCGAGCATCCGCTGCACGGCGGCGGTCGCCTCGGCCGGCCGGCCGAGCTGGGTCAGCGCGTCGGCGAGCACGCCGTGCGCGGTCGCCGACCACTGGTTGACGCCGAGCGCCTGCCGGGCGAACCGCTCGGCGCCGGCGAAGTCGTGCCGGGCGTTGGCGAGCGCGCCGAGGCCGGCGAGGGCCGGCTCGTTGTCGTCGGGGCGCACCTCGAGGGACTTGCGCAGGGCGCCCTCGGCCTTCGGGTAGTACGCCGGGTCGGCGCTGATCCGCGCCTGCTCCAGGTACGCCTCGCCGAGCGCGGCCCAGGTGGTCCAGTCGCCGGGCACCGAGCGGAGCCGGTCCTGGTAGCGGCCGATCGAGTCGGCCAGCTGCGAGGCCGGCCGGGGGCTCGCCGAAACGGACGGGGCGGGCGCCGGCGACGGCCGGCCGATCGTGGCGCCGATGCCGAAGAGCAGCGCGGCCGCCAGTACCACCACGGAAATCGCACGCAGTCGCACTGCATCCTCCTGAAGGCTCTGGGGTGTGCCGGGCGGGTCCGCGGTGGACCCGCCCGGCCGGTGGAAGGGGCTAGAGGCCGACGCTGTTGCGGCGCCGCCACCAGCCGATGAACATCAGGGTCCCGAGGCCGGCCGCGACGGCCGACGAGCCGACCGCGACGGCGGTCATGCCCATGCCGGACTCGAAGGCCGACGGCGTGGTCTGCGGGTTGGCGGCCTGCGCCGTGCCGCTGGCGCCCGGAGCGGGCGCGCCACCCGCGGCGCCTGCGCCGGTGCCGCCGCCGTTGTTCACCGCGCCGCTGTTCGGCAGGGCCAGGTACGGGAACTCCGCGCCGAACGCGTTGTCGTTCGCGTCGACCTTGTCGCCGGTCGCCAGGGCGTCGACGAGCTTGCCGGTCTGCGCCGCGCCCTCGACCGCCTGGATCGAGATGTCGACGACGTCGTCGGTGAGCCGCCGGCCGTTCGGGAAGCCCTGCAGGTCACCGGCGAGGACACCCAGCCGGTTCGGCTGCGCGGTCACCGGCACGCCCAGGTTCAGGCGGAGCATCTCGGACGGGCGGAACTTCGCCGGGTCCACGTCGGCGTTGTTGAGCTGCGAGTTGAGGTCGGCCTTGATCGGGCCGTTCGCCTTCGTGGTGATGCCGGTCAGGAAGATCTCGACCAGGTCGTTGCGCGGGGTCGCCGGGGCCGGGATCTTGTAGATGGCCTCGATGAGCTTCGGCAGCTCCGGGTCGGTCACCCGGGCGACGACGGCCGGGATGTCGGCGTCCTTGGACGGGTCGATCGAGTTGAACGCGTCCTTCAGCGACGCCGGGACGACCACCTCGTTGACCAGCGGGTTGCCCAGCCGCGAGACCTGGACCTTGTCGCCGGTCACCGGCGAGGTCTGGCCCGTGACCCGCGTCTTGGCCCGCTCCGTCGTGGTCCAGACGCCGATGACCGGGTTGCGCTTCACGTCGCCCTTGAGCGCCACGTCGGAGAAGGGCACCTGCAGGGCGATGGTGTTCACGTTGTACCCCGCGAGCGTGTCCTGCCCGGTCTCGCTCAGGTCCCCGCCGTACAGCAGGTCGAACACCCGCAGGTCGAGGAAGAACGGGTCGTCGGCCTGGCCGGCGTAGACGTTCCAGCCGCCGGGGAGCCGCTTGTTGGCGTCGCTGCGCAGCTTGCCGTAGTCGGGCATGGTCGCCTTGCCCACCCGCGACGGGGCGACCGGGGCGTCCTTGATGCGCGTCTTGAACGGCTCGCCGTGGAACGACGACTCGAGGGTGTACGTCTGGCGGAACAGCAGGTTCTCGTCGTCGAGCGAGGTGACCGGGCCGTTGGCGTACAGGAACGTGTTGCCGCCGCGCTTGTCGACGTTCTGGAACGTCCACCGGAACACGGCGTCGGCCTTGGCGTCACCGTCGCTGTCGACGTTGATGTTGTACACGGCGTCCGTCGCGAACGGGAAGAAGTTCGGACCGCCGTTGGGCTCCTCGAACGGCTGCCAGTTCGCGATGAACGTGACGTAGCCGGCGCGCTCAGGGCTGACGAACGCGTAGAGGTCGGTGTTGTCGACGGCCGGGTCGGCCGCGATGAGCGGTGCCTCGCGGTGGCTGGACGCCGCTGAGGTGGCCGGCCCAAGGCCGATGAACGCGACACCGGCCGCGACCACCGCGGCGGCCGAGGCGCGGACTGCCCGCCACCGGCCGGCTCGGGTTGTAGTGCGCATGCTCGTGGTCCTCCCACATCGGAGGCGATCCGGGCTGTCGAACCGCCTGACGCGAGGACTTCGGAGCTACCGCACGGGATGACGGGTCACTGTGAGGTTGCCGTCACCGACCCATCCGCCGGGCTTGCGGCGACGAATGTCAGAACTTGGGCCGCACCCCGACCCCGCCGTAGCCGTGCGAGACCGCCTCCGGCCCGCCGGCCGGGTCGGGCCGCCACTCGCCGAGCCGGACCAGGCCGGGCTCCACGAGGTCGTAGCCCTCGAACAGGCGCAGGATGTCGGTGCGGGTGCGCGGGACGATGGGCGCGGTCGAGCTGCGGTACACCTCCTGGCTCTGTCTCACCGGGGCCTCCGCGACGCCGTCGAGGGTCAGGTGCGACACCACCAGGTGGCTGCCGGGGACGGTCGCGTCGCGCAGCTGCGCGACGATCCGGCCGGGCTTGGCGTCGTCGGGCACGAAGTGCAGCAGCGACACCATCAGGATCGCGACCGGCTCGGTGAGGTCGAGGTGGTCGCGCACGTGCGGGTCGGCGAGCAGGCCGTCGGGGTCGCGGAGGTCGGCGAGGGCGACGGAGACGTCGGGGAGGTCCTCGACGAGCGTGCGGGCCTGGGCGACGGCGACCGGGTCGTTGTCGACGTAGACGACCTTGCAGCCCGGGGCCACCTCGTGGACGTTGCCCTGGGTCGGCAGGCCGGCGCCGATGTCGAGGAACTGGCGGACGCCGGCCTCCTCGGTGAGGTACCGCACGGCGCGCTGGAGGAACCGCCGGTTCGTGTGGGCGGCCGCCGGCGTGTCGGGGAAGATCGCCAGGACCTTCTCCGCGGCCTCCCGGTCGACGGCGAAGTTGTGGTATCCGCCGAGGTAGTAGTCGTACATCCGGGCGACGTTCGGGATGTTCGAGTCGATCCTGTCGTTTCCCGTCATACGGTCACAGTAGGGCCTGACGACGTGCCGTGCCGGCACGACTTTTGTCATGCGGCAATTTCTTGTACAGTCGGATCCGTCGCCCCATCGGTGCGGGGCCGTCCAGCAGCGGCGGCCGTCCGCGAGGTGGCGACGCCGCAGGTCTGGTGCTCAAGACACGGGCGCCCTTTCGGACCGCATTCCGCGCGAGCCTGCCCTCTCCTGCCTGAGGTGCCCGCTCGTCCAGTGCCGAAACCCCCGTTCACCACCGGCACCGATCGAAGGGTCGTGACTGTCGACATGTCCGTTTCCGTGTCTGTTTCCGCCGCATCCGCCGCATCCGCCGACCAGCCCGCCACGCGGCATCGGGAGAGCGACGCGCAGGCCAGAGCCCTGCTCTCGCTGATGGCCGACCTGCCGGCCGGCCCCGACCGGGACCGGGCCCGGGCGCGGCTCATCGAGCTGTACATCCCGCTCGCCGAGTACCTGGCCCGCCGCTTCCGCAACCGCGGCGAGCAGTTCGACGACCTGGTCCAGGTCGCGAACCTGGGCCTGATCAAGTCCGTGGACGGGTTCGACCCGGGGCGCGGCGCGGCGTTCACCAGCTACGCGATCCCGATGATCGTCGGTGAGCTCAAGCGGCACTTCCGGGACAAGGGCTGGGACGTGCGCGTCCCGCGCCGCCTGCAGGAGCTCCGCCTGGAGATCAGCAGGATCTCTGGTGACCTCGCTCAGGACCTTGGCCGCTCGCCGACCGTCGCCGACCTGGCGGCGCGGCTGAACGTCTCCGAGGAGGAGGTCATCGAGGGTCTGGAGTGCGGCCAGGCGTACCGCGCGCTGTCGCTCGACGCCCCCGTCAGCGACGCGGGCGACACCGGCGCCAACGGCCTCGGCGACCTGCTCGGCGGCGAGGACGAGGACCTGCGCAACGTGGAGGACCGCGAGGCGCTGCGCCCGCTGCTGGCCCGCCTGCCGCAGCGCGAGCAGAAGATCATCGCGATGCGTTTCCACGGCAACCTGACCCAGTCGCAGATCGCGGCCGAGTTGGGCATCTCGCAGATGCACGTGTCGCGCCTGCTGGCCGGCGCCCTGCGCAACCTCCGCGAGCAGTTGGTCCGCGACTGACGGCCGCCGCGGCCGACCCCCGTGGCGTCCGGAAAGTGGCGTCCGGAAAGTGGCGTCCGGAAAGTGGCGTCCGGAAGTGGCGTCCGGAAGTGGCGGCTCACCCGCAAGGGTGCGCGCCAGGCGTCTCCCAGCGCCTACCGTTGTCGGCCGAGGGGGTGACCTCGCCGGGCACGCGGGCAAGGAGAGCTGAACAGTGTCCTTCGACGTCATCTGCGAGATCGAGCCCCCGACGCGGCCCGACATCCGCCACGTCCGGCACCAGATCGGGGTGCTCGCGCCGGTCGCGCACGCATTCCTGGTCCCGGACAACCACATCGGCCGGGCCACGGTGTCGAGCATCGCGGTCGCGCACGAGGTGGCGGCGATGGGCGGGCGCAGCATCGCCTGCCTGAACTCCCGCGACCGCAACCTGCTGGGGTTCCAGCGGGACATGCTCACCGCGGCGGCGTACGGGGTCGGGGAGTTCCTGTTCGTCCACGGCGACAAGCCGACCGCGGGCGGCCGGACCGGCGAGCTGACCGTCCGCACGATGATCGAGCAGGCCCGCGCGATGGGGGAGCGGCCCGGGTTCGCGCCGCCCCGCATCGGCGTGGCCGCCGCGCTGCGGAAGCTGCCGGCCTGGAAGCGCGCGGCCGACTTCGTGTTCGCGCAGGTGAGCTTCGACGTGGACGCCCTGCTGCGCTGGCGGGGGTCGGCCGGCATCGACCGGCCGGTGTACGCCGGGGTCCTGGTCCTGGCCAGCGCCGACATGGCCCGGCGGCTGGCGGCGACGATCCCGGACATCGACATCCCCGCCGACCTGGTGGCGCGGGTCGAGACGGACCGCCGGGCCGGCGTCGAGGCGGCCTGCGCGCAGGTCGCGGCGCTGCGCGACAGCGGCGCCTTCGACGGCGTCCACCTGGTCACCGTGTCCCGCTACCGCGAGGTCGCGCTCCTGCTGGAGCACCTGCTGCACTAGCGGTGGAACACCTGGCGGTACGTCGTCGGGGTCACGCTGGTGTGCCGGGCGAAGTGGGTGCGCAGGTTGGCCGGGGTGCCGAAGCCGGTCCGGTGCGCGATCCGCTCGATCGAGTCGTCGGTGGTCTCCAGCAGCTCCTGGGCGAGCCGGACCCGCTGGCCGACCAGCCACTGCAGCGGGCTGGTGCCGAGCTCCTCGCGGAACCGCCGGGCGAACGTGCGCGGGCTCTGCCGCGCCTCCCGGGCCAGGTCGGCGACGGTGAGCGGCTGGTCGAGCCGCAGCCGGGCCCACTGCAGGGCCGGGCCGAGGCCGTCGTGCGCGCGGGCGAACGGGCGCGGCGGGTGCGCGAACTGGGACTGGCCGCCGTCGCGGTGCGGCGGCACCACCATCCGCCGGGCCACCTCGTTGGCGACCGCGGCGCCGTGGTCGAGCCGGACCAGGTGCAGGCACAGGTCGACGGCCGCGCCGGTGCCGGCCGAGGTGAAGATCGTGCCGTCCTCCGTGTACAGCACGTCGGGGTCGAACGTCACCGCCGGGTACCGCTGCGCGAAGTCGAACGCGTTCATCCAGTGCGTCGTCGCCCGGCGCCCGTCGAGCAGCCCGGCCGCGGCCAGCACGTACGCGCCGGTGCAGATGGCGACGATCCGCCGCCCGTTCTCGTACGCCTTGCGGACCGTGCGGACCAGCTCGTCCGGCGGCTCGATCTGCCGGGCCCGGGCGAACGCCGGCAGCAGGACCGTGTCGGCGTCGGCGAGCGACGCGATCGGGTGCGGCGCGTCGACCGTGAGCCCGGAGCGCGCCGCGTGCCGGCCCGGCTCGACGGCGGCGAACCGCAGCTCGTACCACGGGTCGGCGAGGTCGGCCCGGTCGATGCCGAAGACCTCGCAGGGGACGGCGAGCTCGAACACCGGCATGTTCTCGGTGACGGCCACGCCCACGACATGCGGTCGGCCCCCCGAAACAGTCATGGCACGAATCTATCGCACGTTGGCATTCCTGCCACTCGAAGCATCCACGGTACCGCTGAAGAATCAGGATCATGATGACTGTGCCACAAGGTGCGGCGCTCTCGATCGGCGCCGTGCTCGGGACCGGGGTGATCGCGCTGCCGGCGCTCGCCGCGCAGACGGCCGGGCCCGCGTCGCTGCTCGCGTGGGGCGCGCTGGTCCTGCTGTCGATCCCGCTCGCCGCGACGTTCGCCGCCCTCGGCGCCCGCCACCCCGACTCGGGCGGCGTGGCCACCTACGTGCGCCGGGCCTTCGGCGACCGGGCGGCCGCGGTCGTCGGCTGGTCGTTCTTCTTCGCCGTCCCGGTCGGCGCCCCGGCCGCGGCGCTGTTCGGCGGCGCGTACGTGGCGGCCGCGCTCGGTGGCGGCACCCCCACCGTCCTCGCCACCGCCGTCGGGCTCATGGTCATCGTCACCGCCGGCAACCTGGGCGGCGTGCGGGTCTCCGGGAAGCTCCAACTCGGCCTCGCCGCCCTGCTCATCACGCTGCTCGTCACGGCCACCGGCACCGCCCTGCCGCACGCCGACCCGGCCAACCTGCACCCGTTCGCGCCGCACGGCTGGTGGGCGGTCGGCTCGGCGGCCGCGGTGCTGGTCTGGGGCTTCGCCGGCTGGGAGGCGGTGACGTCGCTCGCCGCCGACTTCCGCCACCCGGCCCGCGACCTGCCCCGGGCCATGGCGATCGCGCTGCTCGTCGTCGGCGTGCTCTACCTCGGCATCGCCACCGCGAGCATCCTGGTCCTCGGCCCGGCCGCGACGTCCGACGCGCCCCTCGCGGAGCTGCTGGCGCGGGGGACCGGCGGGCAGGTCCGGGTCATCGCCGCCGGGGCGGCCGTGCTGCTCACCCTCGGTACGATGAACGCCTACTATGCGGGAGCGGCCAAGCTCGGCGCTGCCCTCGGCCGCGACGGCGCGCTGCCGGCGTGGTTCGCCCGCGGCTCGGGCGCCGGCGAGGTGCCCCGCCGCAGCCTCGCGGTGGTCGCCGGCCTCGGCGGGGTGTCGATGCTGCTGGTGGCGCTGACCGGGACCGGCACCCGGCCACTCGTCCTGCTCACGAGCGGGAGCTTCGTCCTCGTGTACCTCATGGGCTCGGCCGCCGCCCTCCGTCTGCTGCCCCGCCGCTCCCTCGCCCGCGGCTGCGCCTGGGTGTCCCTGGTGGCGTCGGTCGCGCTGCTCGTGCTCACCGGGTGGTACGTCGTCGGGACGCTGGTCATGGCCGCCGGGGCACTGCTCTACGTCGGCTCGAAAAAATTCTTTGGCCGTGTTGTCGATCCGGGGGAGGGGACGATTGACGTAGGAGTGGAAGTGTCCACTCCAAGCTAGGAGATGCACGATGGCCCAGTACCTGATCCTGATCTACGAGGACGAGTCCGGCTACGAGAACCCGGACCCGGCCGTGTGGCAGCAGGCGATGGAGGCCCACGCCCGCTTCGCCGAGCAGGTCACCGAGCTCGGCGGGCAGCTGCTCGGCGGCAACGCCCTCCAGCCGACCCCGACGGCCACGTCGATCCGCGGTGACGTCGTCACCGACGGTCCGTTCGTCGAGACGAAGGAGGTCCTCGGCGGGTACTACCTCGTCGAGGCCAACGACCTCGACCACGCCCTGCAGATCGGCAAGCTGTGCCCGGCGGGGTTCGGCGGCGTCGAGGTCCGCCCGGTGATGGTCTTCGAGTAGGTCTTCCCCGGTGGACCCTGCTGACATCCGGCAGGCGGTTGCGGACGCGCACCGTCGCGAGTGGGCCCGCGTGCTCGCCGCGACGGTGCGCGTCGCGCGTGACCTCGAGCTGGCCGAGGAGTGCGTCCAGGACGCGTACGTCGCCGCGATGGACGGGTGGCTGCGCCAGGGCGTGCCGGCCAACCCCGGCGCCTGGCTGACCACGACCGCGCAGCGGCGGGCGCTGAACGCGCACAAGCGGGCGTCGACCCTGCGCTCCAAGCTGCCGCTGCTCGTCGTGCCCGACGCCGTCTCCCCGGACGCCTCCCCGGACGATGACGAGGACATTCCCGACGACCGGCTGCGGCTGGTGTTCACCTGCTGCCACCCGGCGCTCGCCCGGGAGGCACAGCTCGCCCTCACCCTGCGGCTCGTCTGCGGGCTGACCACGGCCGAGATCGCCCGCACGTTCCTGGTCAGCGAGCCGACCATGGCGGCCCGGGTGACCCGGGCGAAGAAGAAGATCGCGGCGGCCCGGATCCCGTACCGCGTACCGTCCGCCGAGGAGCTGCCCGACCGCCTCGACGCCGTCCTCACCGTCGTCCACCTGGTCTTCACCACCGGCCACGCCGCCCCCACGGGGGACGCGCTGGTCCGCTCCGACCTGGTCGAGCGGGCCCTCGACCTGGCCCGCACCCTGTGCGCGCTCATGCCCGACGAGCGCGAGGCCGTCGGCCTGCTCGCGATGATGCTGCTGCACGACGCCCGCCGGGCCACCCGGGTCGGGCCGGACGGCCGGCTGCTGCGGCTGGAGGAGCAGGACCGGTCCCGCTGGGACGCCGCGCAGATCGGCGAGGGCCTACGCCTGGTCCGGGCCGCGCTGCGCGGCGGGAAGCCCGGCCGGTTCGCGCTGCAGGCGACGATCTCGGCGCTGTACGCCGAGGCCCCGGCCTACGCCGACACCGACTGGGGCCAGCTGCGCGACGTGTACGACCTGCTCCTCGCCGTCTGGCCGTCGCCGGTCGTCGCGCTCAACCGGGCCGTGGTCGTCTCGATGCTGCCGCCGCCCGCGGGCGGGCCGGCCGTGGCGTTGTCGCTCGTCGACGCCCTCGCCGAGGACGCGCGGCTCGCCGCCTACCACTACCTGCCCGCGACCCGTGCCGACCTGCTGCACCGCCTGGACCGCCCGGCCGAGGCCGCCGACGCCTACCGGCAGGCGATCGCGCTGTGCGACAACGCGGTCGAGCGGGCGTTCCTGTCGTCGCGGCTTCTTGGTTTGTGACCGTTTTCCTGCCACGGCCGGGCCGGCGCCCCTGCTCCCACGAGGGCGCCGGCCCGTCCGCGCTGTGCCGCCGACCCGGCCCGTGGCCGGCCGGGGGCGGCATCCACCAGGGAGCGGGGTCTAGGTGACCGGCTTTGCCGGCTTGACGAGTGACGCGATGGCGCCGATCAGGGACATGCCGATCGCCAGCCAGAAGACGATGATCAGGCCGTCGTGGAACGGGCCCGCGACCAGGTTCGGGAAGAACTCACGGCCGGTGAGGGTGGCGGCGTTCGCCGGCGGGAGCTGCCCGAGCAGCTGCGGTCCGAGGAGCTCCTGAATCGGGTTGTACCCCAGGAAGGCCGCGAACAGCGTGCCCACCGGCGGCAGTGCGGCGATGCTGTGCGCGGCTTGCGACGGTACACCCTGAGCCGCCAACCCGTCGTTGAGCGTGGCCGGCAGGTGACTGGACAGGCCCGCCACCATGAGTGAGAAGAACACGCCGATCGAGAGCACCATGCCCGCGTTCTGGAACGTGGCGCGCATGCCGGACGCGGCGCCGCGCAGGTGGGCGGGGACGCTGGACATGATGAGGGCGGTGTTCGGCGCGGCGAACAGCCCGCCGCCGAGGCCGTTGAGGAACACCAGCCCGGCGAACGCCCAGTAGGCGAAGTCGGTCGGCAGGACCAGCAGGCCGCCGAAGCTGACCGCCATGACGAGCAGGCCGACGGCGGCGAACAGCCGCGGGCCGTACTTGTCGGAGAGGTGCCCGGCGATCGGCCCGGCGGCGAGGAAGCCGACGGTGAGCGGCAGCAGGTAGATGCCGGCCCACAGCGGGGTCTCCTCGTAGCGGTAGCCGTGCAGCGGCAGCCAGATGCCCTGCAGCCAGATGATGAGCATGAACTGCAGGCCGCCGCGGGCGATCGAGGCGAGCAGGCCGGCGACGTTGCCCGACGCGAACGCCCGGATCTTGAACAGCCCGAGCGGGAACATCGGCTCGGCGACCCGCCGCTCGATCCAGGTGAACAGCGCCAGGACGAGCACGCCGCCGATGAGGCCGCTCAGGACCCACGGGTTGGTCCAGCCCTGGGAGTGCCCGCCATACGGCTGGATCCCGTAGGTGATCGCGGCGAGCAGCGCCGTCAGGCCCACGGCGAACGTCAGGTTGCCCCACCAGTCGATGCGGCCGGGCCGCCGCAGGCCGGTGTCGTGCAGCGAACGGTACGCCCAGAGCGTACCGACGATGCCGATCGGCACGTTGACCCAGAAGATGGCCCGCCAGTTCCACTCGGCGAGCAGCCCGCCGAGGACCAGGCCGATGAACGAGCCGGCGATGCCGGCGACGATGTTGACGCCGAGGGCCATGCCGCGCTGGGCCGCCGGGAACGCGTCGGTGAGGATCGCGGCGGAGTTCGCCATGAGCATCGCGCCGCCGACGGCCTGCAGCACCCGCCAGCCGATGAGCCACAGGGCGCCGCTGCCGCCGTCGAACGGGTCGAGCGACAGCGCGATCGAGGTGACCGTGAACAGGGCGAAGCCGGCGTTGTAGATGCGGACCCGGCCGAACATGTCGCCCAGCCGGCCCAGCGTCACCACGAGGACGGCGCTGACCAGCATGTACCCCATGAGCATCCAGAGCAGGTAGCTCACGTTGCCGGGGCTGAGCGGGTTGAGGTGGATGCCGTTGAAGATCGCCGGCAGCGAGATGAGCACGATCGACGAGTTGATCGTCGCGATGAGCATGCCGAGCGTGGTGTTGGACAGCGCCACCCACTTGTAGTGCGGGTGGTCGGCGCTGGTCGGGAACCTGCGCTTGCTGGTCTGCTCGAGCGTGCCGGTCATCGGCCGAGCCTTTCGAGCTTCTCGAGAGCGGGCAGCGCGGCGGCGATGAGCGCCTGGTCGTCATCGGCCAGGTTGCCGAGGATCGCGGCGAGGTGCTGGGCCCGCACGGCTCTCCTCCTGGCGAGCAGCTCCCGCCCGTCGTCGGTGACGCAGACGAGGACGACACGCCCGTCGTCGGGGTCCGCGGCGCGCGCGGCCAGCCCCTCCCGCTCGAGTCGCTGGACGAGCTGGGTCATGGCCGGCTGGGTGACGCCCTCGGCGGCGGCAAGCTCGGTGAGCCGGCGCGGGCCCTCCCGCTCCAGCCGGCGCAGCGTGGAGGCGGCGGTGAGGCTGATGTCGTTCGGCGGGTTGCCGTGCCGCAGCAGGCTGAAGAGCCGCTCGACGGCGGACGCGAGCCGAGCCGGGTCGAGCTGCGCGTTGGTGGCGGCCTGCATACTCTATTCGTATCACGTGCTTATAGAAGCGACTTATGCAGTGCGACCTACCTCACCCCGCCCGGCGCGTGCGTCGGCGCACCCGGCAGGGGGTCAGTGGTTCAGCTGCGGCTCTGGTGCTCGACGATCGTGCGACCGTGGACGAGGTTGCCGTAGCCCTCGTGGGCCGAGGCGCTCTCAACCGCGCCGGCCGGCGCCCTTCCGTGTGATGCGCACACCCGCGCCAGCGGCCGTGCCCGCTCGCGTTCACGGCCGCCCGTGCCCGTGCCCGCCCGTGCCCGTCCATCGCTTTTGATGCATCAAAAATGATGCATCAAAGCTGATCGACGTGCCTGCCCGCGCCCGCCCGTGCCTGCCCGCGCCCGCTCGCGCCCGCTCGCGCCCGCTCGCGCACGTGCATCGCTTTTGATGCATCAAGGATGATGCATTAAAACTGATGGACGTGCGCGCCCGCGCCTGCCCGTCCGCGGCCCGCCGCGTGCCATGTGCCGCGTGCCGTGTGCTCTGCGGTCTTCCACGTAACTGCCCGGTGGCCCGAGGCATTACGTGGTAGGAAAACTGGTCCTATAACCCCCAGTTTTCCTACCACGTCACGAAGGGCTGCCGTGGCGCGCGGCCTCGCGGCCCGTCCGTTGCCGGGCTGCCGTCAACCGGCCGGGGCCGGGTCCGCCGGGTCGGGCGCGCTGC
>NZ_JBEXCY010000164.1:0-25923 GCF_040605515.1 Dactylosporangium sp. NPDC005572
AGCAATGGCGGGACCTCGCCACCCGCTACGCCAAACGCGCCAGCCTCTACCGCGCTACCCTGGACCCCGCTGTCGACGCTCTGTAGGACGTCATCAAGCACCAGCAGCTTGGCCTGCCCGCGCCTCGCCGCCTCCTTGGCCACTGCCAGGAAGAACAGCAGCGCCAGCAGGTCGCAGTAGCCTTCGCTGAACACCTGCTTCGGGTAGCAGGACCGCCCGTTGTTGAGCACTACGACGATGTCGATGCTCACCGGCCCCGACCGGCCGAACAGGACCTCGATCCGATCGACGTGCCGGGCCCGCGTGATGGCGAGAAAGCTGGTGGTCAGCTCCGCCCCGACCCCCAGCAGGATCGTGCGGAGCTGTCGCGCCTGCGCCGGATACGCGATCGGGTTCAGGAGGTTGGGACTGTTCTCGAGCTTGCGTTTCAGCCCCATTAACTGGCTGTAGGCGTGCCGTAACTGCTGGACCAGCTCACGGTCCGCTCGTCGAGTTTCTCCCATGCCTCGGGACGTTCATCCTCGGCTCCCTCCCCGACGATCTCCTCGCTGACGTAGCGGTCGAACGCGTCCCTCCCGCGCAGGAGATCGGGTTCTATGGTCAGGTGCGCGGCCAACTGGGCCACGAGTGCGTCGCGCCGAGTGCGCTGCTCATGCGCGCGATCTTGCAGGGAGACCCGCTCGTCCTCGAGACTGCGCGCCATTCCGGAGGAGTCCGTTGGGAAGTAGTCGAACAGGACCGTCCCTCGGCTCATCGACCCGCTGTCGAGAAAGGCCAGGATGTCGGCCCTCTTCAGCGTGATCGGCGCCAGCCGGAAGCCCGGCCGCACGTCCGCGTTGTCGGCTCGGGCCCGCCCGTCGTCACTGGACACGACGGTGCGCGTGACCGTGGTGCCGTCGGAGAGCACGGCCGCGGCGACCGGGGTCACGTCTACCGCCTGGTTCGCGGCCAACGGCCGGGCCTGCGACGCCAGATCCGATGACCGGCCCACGCGCCCCTGAAGCGCAAACTCGATCGCGTCGGCGATGGTCGACTTCCCGACGCCGTTGTCGCCGACGATCACGCAGTTCACGGGCCGCCCGCCCCGGTCAGTGAAGGCGAGGGCGCTGCGCCCCGGGCTACCGCGGAAGCCGGCAAACGCGATCTCGCGCAACCGCAGATCCTGCTCGCTCAGATCAGCAACGGGAGCCGGCCCGTCCACGGTCTCCGCCGATTCCACGGCCGCGGCCTGCGTGATGAGCTCGGCCGTCGCGGTGAGCGGAAGGTCGGCCGACGGGCTGGGCAGCCCGGCCAGGCGTTGCTGCCACACCAGGGCCGCGGCCTTTGCCATCAGCTCGGACAGCCTGGCCAGCCCGCCGTCCGAGGCCCGGGGCTCTGGATCGAGGCTCGGCCCCGGCGCCCCGTTCTCTAGCCGCGCGAGCTGCTGCTTGATGGTCGGCCACATTTTGAAGTTCTTGGCCAGGAGCCGAGCGAACGCGGCGTAGTGCGCACGGACGTGCGCATCCGCGGCGTAGCAATTCCCCAACTCCACGACTGCCACGAGCGCGGCCCTCCGAGCGTCGCGCATCGTCCCCTGGCTGCCATCTTCCGCCGCGGCTTCGGCGAGGAGCACCGCTTCGCGCAGCCCGATTGCGCACCGCTCGACCCGGTTCCGGCTCAAACGCTTGGCCACCTCAAGGTGATTGAGTCTCGCCAGCCGATACTGTCGGCGCACCCGCATGGGCAGCGGACTGCAGTCGTACGTCGCCGTCAAGACTTGGCCCAACAGCTCTCCGGCAGCCCGAACCCGCTCCGCCGTGTCGAGCTGCGGACCTTCCTCCCCCGGTACCGTCACGCTCAACTGACCCTCCAGGTCCTCACCAATCTCCTGGCCGACTCCGACCCATGATCGTCGGGACCTGCAACGTTAGCTGGTGCGGACGACCTTCTCCGCCGCGAGCAATGGTCGACTTCATCGTCCGGCTCGTTGGCAAGGCAGACCCGCCGGCGAAGTTGGTGCGACATAATCACGGGACCTTCACGTCCGAGCGATCAGCCCTTCGTCGCTCGGCGTGGTGGTCGAACACGAATTGACCCAGCGCCGCACGTCCCAGGGAACCGCATCCGACCAAGGATCGACTGTGCGCTCGTCGCGTTGACCACCATCCGAGCGCCCACCGGAGGCCGACGCCCGAAGCCAGTGGGCAGCAAGATGGGGGACGCGAAGCCCGCACAGCAGGACGATCGTGCTATGAGGCGATTACGGCTTGAGCGCCGCCACCGCCGGCTCGAAGGTCCTCGCCACCGACGGCTTGACCTTGCCGACGAGCCGGACGAGCACCGGTCCGTTCGTGTAGTCATACTCGGTCCCCAGGACGGGGTTGGACTTCAGCGAGTCCTGGATGTACTTCTTCCTCGCCTCGGCGCCGGCCGCGTCGGCAAAGACCTCAACGACGCCGCCCCTGCCGATAGCGCCCGAATCCGCCTCCGGGTCACCACCCGGCACGTCGAAGCTCGCGCGGCTGAGGTAGCCGTTCGGTCGGCCGAACAGGTCGTTGGGGTCGGTGTCCTCGTTCTGCACGACCACCTTGGTCACCGGCAGCTTCGCAGCGACAAGCGCGTCGACGACAGCCTTGGCATCAAGCTGCGGCGCGGCCGGTGCCGGGCTTGTGCTTGATGTAGAAGTCGCAGTCGTTGCGGCTGCGGCAGGAGAGGCACCCTCGCCGTCAGTCCTGCCACAGCCGGCAGCGAGGCCCAAGATGGTGATGGCGATGAGCGCTGCGCGCAGGGTGGACATGGCCAGCTCCTTGGTCGGCGGGATTCGGGCATCTCACCATGCCGCGCCTCGACCTCAGCCATACGGGGAACGGCTGGCCCGATCAGGCTGATCTTCTCCATCCGATCGGACCATGAAGCGCCACAGGCCACGGACGCCGGACACCCGTCGGCAGACCTCCCTGCCACCGTGCACGCTTCGGCTGGAACGGGTGGCGGGGCGGTCCGACCACGACAGTGTCGACGGCCCGCCGGCGTTGGCTGACGCGACTGGCGGCGGTTCATGGTGCGCAGCGCGGCGGCCAGGCTGGCAAGCACGACGGCAAGAGCGCCGAGAACGGCGGCCAGGCTGGTGACGGCGCCGCCGACCAGCATCGTCGCCGCGAGCACGGCGATCAGGACGAGGACGGCGAGAACGGTAGGCCGGAGCGCTCGATGCCGCGGAACACCAGGACGGCGTGCCACAACTGGACGGAACGATTCGACCGGAGTCAACCGCAGCCAGGATCTCGGCGGACACTCCGTCGGGACGGGCTGGCGGCGAGCAGTGCGAGCCTGAGGTTGAGCCGGGCCGAGGCAACCCGCCGCGGTCTAGAACACCGCCGGGTTCGGCCTCCAGCCCGTTGATCGTGCGGCGGCCGAGGTCCTCGGGGCCGGGTCGCCACCCATGCCAGCGGTGGTCGCGGTGTAGCTGATCGACTTTGCTGGTCACCGAAAGTAGCGTTCCGGGTGCTCAAGGGTGGCGAGAATACTGACCAGCCCGGGCGAGCCGCTCCAGGGCGCCGCGCGTCTCGGTGACGGCGCCCATCCGCCCGCCCCCGGCGGTGCCTGCGCCGCTGAGCGCCCGCTTCACACGGCGCGATCTACCACGCCAGCCTGCAGGTGGCTACCATGCTCGTCAGGGCTGGCCGAGCAACCTACCCGACCGACCTCGTCCTGAACGGGTCGGCTGCCGGTTTCAAGAAGGCTGATGCCGAGGTATCGCCGAACGCCCTTCCCGCCGCGGGCGGTAGCCACACCGAGTTGCTGCAGCCGCTGTGTCAGCCGCTTGGCATTGACCGGGACCTCGTCGCTGTCCTGACACCACTGCTCGTACGCCTCCCGCAGCAACGTTGTGGGCACCTGGACCAGCGGTTGATCGATCGCCAGGTGGCAAGGCAGCCGTCGCCGAGCGCACCGTTTCCGGTTCGCTCAGACTATCGCGCAGGTATGCGACCGCGCCTTGGACGATCCAGGCGAGGATGGCTGGCTCCTCTTCGTGCAGGCGTTCCCGAAGGCGGGGATCCTGCCGTTCTGCAGGTACCGTGCGCGGGAACGGCAGGAGGCGCACCCGCCGCCAACGCCTGGCCCGCCGGCCCGGACGTCAGGCCGTTGATTGCCCAGCACCACCACTGTGTGGCTTGGTTTGAACGAGAACCAGTCTCCTCGCATGAACCTCGTCGGGATGACGTCACCGCCGGTCAGCAGCTTGATCTTCGACTCGGCGAAACGCTGCCCCTCGTCAAGCTCGGAGCACACGACGAGCCGGGCGCCCGCGAGCTGCGCCAGTTCCGTTGGTTGATCAGCATGCTGCCGCTGTACAAGCAGGTCCGACGAGGCAGCGATCGCATAGCCGGTACTGCCGATACCGAGTACATGCATCGCCGTCTCGAACAACGTCGACTTCCCATTCGCCCCCGAGCCCGCTCGACCGTTGGCGGCCCGGCCACCCGCCGGCCGCGGACCACCAGCACCGCCGCCGGCAGCACCAGCGCGCCGGCCAGGGCCGCGAGCACGCCGAAACCGGCCGCCGTGAGCACCAGCGTGCAGCCCAGCGCGGCCACCGCCGCCAGCACCCAGACCACCGCGTCGACGGCGCCCTCGACCTGGTCCGCTCGCCGGCGGGCACGTCGCGGGCCAGGCGGCTGCTGCCCGCGACGAAGCACAGGTTCCAGCCGAGCCCGAGCGCGAACAGCGCCGGTGCGCCGCCGCCGGCCGCGACCAGTGCCGCCGCCCCGCCCATGGCGGCGAGGCCGGCGAGCATCGCCGCCCCGTCCCCGATCCGGTCGGTGAGCCGGCCGGTCAGTGGGGCGAGGGCGAACATGCCGACGGTGTGGGCGGACAGCGCGAGACCGATGGCGGTGAGGGAGCTGCCGGTGTGGTGCAGGTGCAGCGGGGCCGCCGTCATCACCGTCGCCATCACGACCTGGGCGGTGACGAGGACCGACGCCGCCGTGCGGATCGCGGGGCGGGTCATGAGCGTGCGGACCGGGACCGGTGGAAGGCCGGTCGCCGGGGAGGCCGTCACCGCGCGCGGCCAGCGCCGCCGAGGTGCAGGCCACGGCCGCGACCAGCAGCGGGCCGAGGTAGCCGGGCGCGGCGGCGCTGGCCGGCGTGAGCAGCAGCGGGCCGCCGATCGCGCCGGCGCTGCCGGCCCACACCAGCAGTCCGATGGCGCGTCCGCGGGCGTCCGGCCCGTACAGTTCGGCCGCCGCGTACCGGGACAGCAGCGCCGCGGCGTTGCCGGCGCCCAGCAGCAGCATGCCGAGGATCAGGCCGGAGACGTCCGCCCGCAGCACGCCGTGGGCGGCCAGGGCCACGCCGGCCACCGTCGCGCCGTATCCGGCGGTCATGCCGGCGCGATACCCGTGGCGGCGGAACAGGCGGGTGAGCAGGGCCGCGCCGATCCCGGTGCCCACGACGCAGGCCGCGTTGGGCAGCCCGGCCCAGGCGGGCCCGAGTCGTTCGGCGGCGGCGAGCGTGCCGGCCGGGCTGGCCACCGCGACCTCGGCGTTGGCCAGGGCCCCCGCGGCGAACAGGCCGGTCACGGCGGGCGCGCGACGTTCGGTCGAGGTCACGGGTTCACGTTAGAAACATCGACGACCGCCTGGAACGAGCGATGAACACCGATTCCGGCGTCGGGCTTCATGAATGGAACCCATCGACCGCGATACGGTTTACGGATGCTCGACAACACCGACTGGCGCATCCTCGAGGAGCTCCAGCGCGACGGCCGCATCTCGTTCAACCGGCTGGCCCGGCTCGTGAACCTCTCCGCGCCGGCGGTCGCCGAGCGGGTACGGCGCATGGAGGAGGCCGGCGTCATCGACGGCTATCAGGCCCACGTCGACCCGGCCCGGGCCGGCCTGCCGCTCACCGCGTTCGTGCAGCTGCGCTGCCCCCTCGGCCGCTGCCTGCTCAAGACGACGACGGCCGAGGACTACCCGGAGGTGGCGGAGGTGCACAAGCTCAGCGGCACCTCGTGCACGATGCTCAAGGTACGGGTGGCGTCCATGGCCCACCTGGAGGAGCTCCTCGAACGGCTGGGCCAGCACGGCGAGCTGAACTCCCACGTGGTGCTGTCCACGCAGTACGACAACCGGCCCGTCCAGCCGCCGCCGGCCGTCGTCGCCGGCGCCACCCACTCGACCGGCTGGTCCCGGTCGCGCGGTGGCGGGCGGTCCGCTGACCAGGACCGCCCGCCGTCCGCCCGTTAGGCGGCGGAGCAGACGACGCCGTTGAGGGTGAACGCCGTCGGGAGGATGTTCGGGCCGTTGTACGAGCCGACGAAGCCGACGCTGGTCGCGCCGCCCGCCGGGATGGTGACGTTGAAGTCGGCCGGGGTGACCCGGATCGTCGAGCCGGTCTGGGTCCACGTGCCGTTCCAGCCGCCGCTGAGGCTCTGCCAGCCGGTGGGCCAGCTGAACGTCAGCGTCCAGTTGTTGATCGCCGTGGTGCCGGTGTTGAGGATGTCGATGTTGCCGACGTAGCCGTTGCCCCAGTCGTTGGCGTCGGTGAACCGCACGGCGCAGGTGCTCGTCGCCGGGGCGCCGGTGGTGAACGTCAGCGGGGGCGAGGACCACGACACGTTGCCGGCGGTGTCGCGCGTGACGACGTTGACCGTGTAGCGGCTGCCGGGGTTCAGGTTGTACACCGTGAGCGAGGTCGAGGTGGTCTCGCCGAGTTGCTCGCTGACGGTGCCGTTCTGGCGGTGGACCTCGTACTTCGCGATCGGCTTGGTGCCCGCCGGTGCGGCCGGCCAGGCGATGGTCGCGGTGCGGTCGGTGACCGTGGTGACGAACGGCTTGCCGGGCGCGTTCGGCGCGCCGGCGGTCGAGCCGCTCGGGTGCAGGGTCAGGAGGGTGAGCGAGTACGGCGGGAGCGTCTGCGCGGTGGCCGAGCCGCTCGTCGCGCTGGTCGGGGCCGCGTCGCCGTTCTTGAACGTCACGACGGCCGGGGCGGCCGACGAGGGGCTGTAGCCGGAGTACCGGATGCTCACCGGGCGGGCGTTGTCGGGGTCCTTGTTCACCAGCAGTACCGTGAGATCACCGTTGGTCCGGCGAGCGGCGTGCGCGGTCACGAGCGGGTCCGGCGAGCCGGCCCGGACGAGCTGGTCGCCGGTGTGTGCGAACTGCGACATGACCTTCAGCGCGTGGTACGGCGCGAAGGGCGTGTTCAGCGGCGGCTCGCAGACGCTGCCGTTGGCGGTGCAGGTGCCGCTGGACAGCAGGCCGAAGTCGTTGTAGTCGGTCTGGCCGGCGACGGTCGACGGGGTGCCGATGCCGTTGTGGACGTTCCACCACTGCACGGTGAAGACGCCCTGCTCCAGCAGCGCGCTGTAGGCGTCGGCGAGGAACAGGGCGCCCGGCTGGGTGTTCTGCCCGACGCCGACGTTGAGCTCGGTGAAGCTGACCTTGATGCGGTCGGCGCCGGCCCCGGCGTACCGCTGGATCTGCTGCCGCGCGAGGAACATGATGTCCTCGATCTGCGCCGTCCTGGCCAGCGCCTCGGCGGCGGTGCTGCCGCCCGGGTACCAGTGCAGGTCCACGAAGTCGACGTACGGGCCGGCGATGGACAGCACGACCTGGTTCCAGGTGCCGGCGTCGCCGCCGCCGACGAGGCCGTCGGGCCAGTTGGCCGGGGTGGTGAGCACCGCGCCGACCTTGATGGTGGGGTCGACGGCCTTCATCGCGGTGGCGTAGGCGACGACCTCCTCGGCGTACTGGCGGGGGCTCTTGTCGGCGCGGTTGTCGGCCTCCCATGCGGTGCCGTAGTGGCCGTTGCCGTAGTTCTCGTTGCCGATCGTCCAGTACTTGGCGCCGTAGCCCTTGGTGACGTTGGCGTACCGCACCCAGTCGGCCGCCTCCTGGGCGGTGCCCGTGCCGTAGTTCGCGATGATCATCGGCTGGGCGCCGGCCCTTCTGACGCCGGCCATGAACGTGTCGAAGTCGGTGTTCGGTGCGACGTAGCCGCCCGGCGCGGTGTGGGTCTGCCAGTGGTAGATGTCGGCGTACGAGCCGCCGGGGTACCGCATCATCTGCACGCCGGCGCTCTGGAGGAGGCCGGAGACGGCGGTGCTGCCGAGCTCGGTGTCCCAGATGGCATGGTTGACGCCCAACGCGGTGTCGGGCACCGTGGCGAGACCGGCCTTGGCGTTGACGGTGACGACGGTGGCGGGCGGGTCGGCGGCGGCGCCGGGCGCCGCACTGAGCGCTCCTGTGAGCGCCAGCGCCGCCGCAGCCACGGCCGCACGGCGGGCAGTTCCGATCTGCATGGCGGTCCAATCGGAGACGGTGGATGGAAGCGCTCCCATGCTTGGAACCTCCCGGACCGCTGTCAAGGAAGCGCTTCGACCACCCAGGTGCCGGCGCCGCGCGCCGTGAAAGGTTCAGGGTCTCGACTGGCGGGCGACATGCCCGTCGGGCCATCCGCCGGTGGCGCCCAGGAAGCGACCGACTCGCTCGACCTGCGCGCCGTAGATCCGGACGATCTCCTGGTGGGCGGGCGTCCGCGACTCCGGCACGGGCACTGCCTGGTGGTCAGGGGCCGGCTTCACCGCGCTCGCTGTGGCGGCGGCTCGTCACTATGGGCGGTGCAGCGGACCGCGGCGCGAAGCCGAGGACCAACGGGCCTGCACTCCTTCGAGGCCGCTGACCGCGAACGGCCGCCGCCTGCTGGACGCGGCCGACCCGGGCGCGGCGCTGCTGGAGTTCCTGACCATCGCCGCGGCCCAGCGCCAACAGCGCGACCTGTCGTTCCCACAGGAGGCCGACGACATAAACGCCGAGGTGACCCGGGCAGCGGTTTGCAGCCATCCACGCCCTGGTCGACCGCGCCCGTTCGCACGGCGCCATCCGAGCCGACGTCATGGGCACCGGCCTCATCCTGTTGATGTGCGCCCCGAACTACGTCGTCGGCTACGTCCCCGACGCCTCACCCGACCTGTGCGCCGCTACCTCGCCATCCTGTTCGACGGCCTCCGCCCGCAGGGGGGCGCCCATCCACTCCACCAACCCCCACCCACCGACCCTCTGACCCCCAGAATCCCCTCCGGACCGATTGTGCGAGCTATGTCGCGTGTTGTATGTTGCCCGGCAGGATGACCTTGGGCTGAGGGGGCCGCGATGGCGGACGAGGTACGGGCCGATCCGGTCGCGTTGACCAGACTCGCGTACAACATGCTCCTGGTGTCGCGGAGCGTCAATGGCGCCTGGACCGACGCGCAGTCTGGGCTGGCGCTCCCGGTGGAGGCGTTCGGCGATACCCTGTCCGCCCCGCAGGTGGGCAAACTCCACGGGCAGGTCGTGGACTCCGTGAGCATCACGACGGGGCGGTTTGTCGGCGTGTTGGAGAACATGATGGACGCGCTCTATGGGGTCGCTTTCACCTACAAGGCGGTCGACCAGGGCTCGGCGGACCACATCGGTGAAGCCGCACCGGCCCCGGCATCCTGACGACACTTGCTGACGGGCCGGGTGCCGGCAGGTGGCGGCGATCACCAACGGTAACGGTTCGCGGACGGCGAGCGGTCCGGCCCGGGTCTGCGGTCCCAACGTGTCACCGGCAGCCTCGAACACGCTATGGCGACGGCACTGATTGAGTTTTGTGTTGTGTTGTATCTTCTCGATGGGGCTACTGGGCCCAGGAGGACGCGATGGCGCCTGGCAAGCGAGCCGATCAGGACTCGGCGCACCGGGGCGGCTACGCCGCCCCGGTGCGGACGGCCTGACGCCATGCCGGTCGACGGCCCCGCGCCGCGTCCGGCGGCCCAGCCTCTGGACCCGATCGAGACCAAGGATATCTGGCACCCGGACTTCCATCCTGAGCAGGTCGAAGCGGCCGGGGTCGAGTGGCGGCAGATAGCGGAGGCAATCGCCAACGCCGGCGACGACGTGAACCTCGAAGCCAGCCACGTTCTGGCCGACGGCTGGACCGGCGAGACAGCCGACTCGTTCGACTACCTCCGCCGCCAACTGGTCACCGACCTGGACAACACCGCCGTGTACGCCTCGGCAGTGGCCTCGGCAATGTCCGCCATAGCCGCCGACATGCAGGGGGCGCAACGGGCGCTCACCGCCGAATGGCAGACGGTCGCGTCGATCTTCTCCTTCGAGTCACCCGACACCGCCGGCAACCGGGTCTTCCTACCCTGGAACGAAACCGAGGCAACCGCGGTAACGAACTCGTTCGCAGCCGCCGCCCCGATCTGGCAATCCCTCGACACGCAACTGGTCGGGCACGTCACGACCCTGACCAACGCAAGGTACGAGTTTGACCAAGTCGCCGACATCTGGCTCTCGCGGGCCAGAGGCTCGAATCTTGTGTTCTCACTACCCCCCGAGGCAACCGCGCCCGGCGTCATCGACGACGGCAAACGCACGATCATCAACACCGGCCCAGGCGACGACGACGTGCAGGTCACCATCGACCCGGCGACCGGCGAGCAGGTGGTGACGATCAACGGCAAGGAGTACCGGTTCCCGCCCGGAGAGGAGCTCGTGATCCGGGGAGGCGTCGGCAACGACCGGATCACCGTGGCGCCGGGCGCCGGCAGGTCCATGACCCTGCTGGGCGGCGCGGGCAACGACGAGATCCACGGCGGCGACAACTCGAGCACCATCCTCGGGCTGTTCGGCCGCGACCGGTTGTACGGCGGAAGCGGCCGTGACCGCATCTCCGGCGGCGACGACCGCGACTACATCGAAGGCGGCGACGGCAACGACCTGCTCACCGGCGGCCTCGGCGACGACACCATCTACGGCCTGGCCGGTAACGACCGCATCGACGGCGGCGAGGGCAACGACTACCTGGAAGGCGCCACCGGCAACGACATCATCGACGCCGGGGCCGGCAACGACATCGTATCCGGCGGCCGCGGCAACGACATACTGCGCGCCGGCGCCGGCAACGACGTCGTCTACGCCGGCCTCGGCACCGACAAGGTCGACGGCAGCCGGGGCCGGGACCGGTCCTACGTCCAAGCCGACGACGAACGCACCGGCACCAAGGACGCCGTCCAGGTACCGATTAGCGAGCAACTGGGCAAGCACATCACCGTCGTGGGCACCAGCGACTTCCAGGACCGCGTCAACGCAGACCTGGACATGCTGCGCGCGTCACCGCGCGGCCAGGGCATGCTTGCGTCATTCGAGGTCGAGTATTACGCCAGCCTCGGCGACGACACGCTGGAGATTCACGAGTACAACAATCCCGCCGATCCCGACAACAGCACCGCCGACCAGGAGGGCGACACCGCCTACATCAACTACAACCGGCACCTGGACGACCTACGCGACAGGGGCGAGGTCCCACCCATCGCCATTCTGTACCACGAGATGGCGCACGCCTACGACTTTCAACATGACACCTTCGCGGACGGCGTCTATGACGGTGCCGACAACCCGGGGGTCAACAACCTGGAACGGGAGGCGGTCGGACTCCCCCTCGAGGACGGCCGGCTGTACCCGGACCATCCGTACGACCTGACCGAGAACGCGTTGCGTGACGAGATGGGGTGGCCCCGCCGCGAGCGTTACTGACCGCATCGTGTGAGCTATATCGCGTGTCGTATCTTTCGGACAAGCATGCAATTTCGTCCGAGGAGGACGTGATGGCGGCGAAGAAGCCTCATCCGCCGCTGGCTGGTCACCGACCCGGACGACACCGCCCTACATGCCTCGGCGGTGGTCCTGGCAATGTCGAAAACGGTGGCATGCCTCCAGGAGACATCGACGACGGCGCAGCACGGCCGGCCGCACTGACCCATATCAATCCAGCTGGCACCGGACGAGGCTAGTAGGGCAGCGTCACCCGACCGCGGAAGATAGTCGTACTTCTCGGAGAACGAGACGCCCCCGTCACTCACGGCGGAATCCATGGTGAGGGCCAACTCGTAGATGCAGTCGGTCGACGTGCGGTGAACATGCAGGAGCCGTTCGGTCCGGGCAAACCCGCGAAGCGTCGGCGTGACACCGGCGGCGGTGATCCACTCGGCCATCACTGCGCGGTTGCCCTGCCGGGGCAGCCTAGCGCTGAGGTGGCCCTGCTCGGCGATGGCGTCGAAGCAGGCGATGAGCCGTTCGTCCGTCCGACCGGGGACGGGGGTCAGCCCGAGCCGCCGCTCGAACTCCTCGACCAGCACGAGCATCGAAAGGAAGCGCTTCGACCACCCAGGTGCCGTCGCCCCGCGCCGTGAAAGGTTCAGCCGGCGCCGAGGCGGTCCAGCTCCGCGGTGAAGAGCCGGCGTTCGGCGCGCCGCCGCCAGGGGTACCGCTCCTCGGCGAGCAGACGCAGGACGTCGACCAGCAGCGGCCGGATGTCCTTGTCGGCGTCCAGCAGTTGCCGCAGCCGAAGGACCGTGCCCCGGAGGGCGTCGAGCGCGCCGGCGTGGTCGCCCTCGGCCTCCAGCCACCGGGCCAGCATCAGTGACGCCTCGCCGTGGTCCCGGGCGTAGGACGCGTCGCCGGCCGCCAGCCGGTCGTATGCGGCCACGGCCGTGGCCTGGTGCCCGAGGGACTGCGCAAACTGCCGTTCCCGGCGCTCCAGATCGGCCAGCAGCCCGGCGGTGCGGGCCAGCTCCGGCAGGTCCGCTCCGGGGACGTCGGCCGCCGGATCGCCGAGCAGCGTCAGGAGCCGGCGCAGCGTCAGGACGGCGTCGCCCGTCGACCCGGCGGTCCGCTGGTGCTCGGCGAGCATCCAGAGCGCGGTGCGAAACAGCTCGTGATGAACGGCCGACGGTTCGCGCACGAGCAGCCCGTGCGCCTCCCGCGTGGCCCGCTCCGCGGTCCTCGCCGCCTGGGTCCGCTGGCCGGCGGCGGTCTGCCGGTCGGCCAGGACGAGCAGCGCACGGACCACGAGTTCGGGCCGGTCGGCCTCCCGTTCGCGCACCGCGACGAGCCGGCCCGCCGAGACGGCGGCCGCCACGTCGTTACCCTCCTGCGCCTGCCAGGCCGACAGCAGGTCGAGCGCCTCGGCGAGCCGGCCGGACCCACCGGCGTCCAGCGCGGCGACGGCCACCCGAGCGCCCCGGACCGCCTCGTCCGTCCGGCCCAGGGCGGCCTGGGCGCTCGCGGCGGTCAACCAGGCGTGACCGCGCTCGACCGTGTACCGCATCGGGTCCCGCGCGACGAGCCGGTCGTACACGTGCGCGGCGCTGTCCGCGGCGTCGAGGACCGCGGCCCAGTCCGGCCGTGGCTGGTCGCGGCTCAGGTCGGCGTACCGGTCGAGGGCGGCGGCGAAGCGACGCTGTTCGGCCTCGGACCCGCCGCCGGCCCGGCGCCGCAGCTCCACCAGGTCCGACGCCGCCTTGAGCGCCGCTTCCGGATGTCCCCGCTCCGCGGCGAGGTCGAGGAGGGTCTCCAGGGCGGCCGCATGGAAGTCCGCGTGGTCGGCGCCGACCGCGGGGTCGAGGCGCTCGTAGACCTCGACGGCCTCGTCGGCGTGCAGGAGCGCGCTGTCGGACTCGGCCGCCGCCCGCTCGGCGAGCGCGGCGTTGTGCAGGGCGGCGGCGAGGTCGGGCCGGTACCGCGGGTCCGGGCCGGCGAGGTCCCGCCACCGCTGCACCGACCGTCGGGCGGCGTCGGCGGCGGCCTCGGGCGGGCCGGCCTGCAGGAGCACGACCGCTTCGTTGTGCAGGGCGGCGGCGAGCCGCTCGCCATACCGCTGCGCGGAGCCGCCGGCGTCGGCGAGCCGGGTGTACGCCGCGACGGCCCGCCGTGCGTGCGGCCGCGCGCCGCCGGCGTCGCCCAGTCCGGCGAACCGCAGGCTCAGCGCGTTGGCCGCCGCCGCGACCAGGTCGAGGTCCCGAAGCCCGGCCCCGCCGGCTCGATGCAGGTCGTCGGCGTGCCGTACCGCCTCCGCGGCGAGGTCGAGCGCCGGTCGCGGCCGGCGGTCCAGCGCGAGCCGGGTGGCCTGGGCGACGAGCATCCGCACGAGGGCGGCGGTCGCCCGGCCCGGCGCCCGGTCCGCCGCCTGGCGCTGCCGATGCAGCGCCTCCTCACCGACGCCGACGGCATCGGCCGCGTCGCCCACGGCGGCCAGGGCGGTGGCCAACTGGTCGAGCGTGCCGGCCAGGGTGGGCCCGTACAGCGCCGGGCTCCGCTCGGCCAGCGTCCGGTAGCCGTCGGCAGCGCGGCGCAGGCAGTCGATCGCCTCGGCGCCCGACCCGCTGAGCAGGTGGCCCCAGCCCGTCAGCCGGTCCGCCTCCACCGCCAACGGTGTTCCGGCCGGGACCAGGCCGCCGGCCGCGACGACCGCGGCGTGCGCGGCGTCCAGGTCCGGCACGGGTTCGTCGAGCAGGGTGGCGCACAACGCCAGCAGCTCGGCCGCGACGGTGGCGCGCCCGACCTCGGCGGTCGCGGCGCCGAGCCGGTGGGCCTGCGCGGCCGCCTCCAGCAGTGCCAGCACCGCCACGGGCGCCCCCCGCACGAGTCGGAGCGCCTGGGCCCGCAGTCGCAACGCGCCGACGAAGGACGGGCGGAACACCGACCCGAACGGCTGCCCGACCGCGGCCCGGTAGTGGTCCGCGGCCAGGTCCGCATGCGGAAGGGCGGCGGCGGGCCGGTCGAGTGCCAGGTCCGCGCGGGCCGCGAGGGCGGCGGCCCGGGCGAGCAGCTGGGGTCCGTCGGTGTCGGGGCGGTGCCCGGCGATGAGCCGGCCGGCCACGTCGGCGGCGAGGCCGGCGACGGCGGCGAGCTCGTCCGGCAGGTCGTGGGCGAGCTTGCGGCACCGCTCGGTCGGGAGCGTGCCGTCGCGGACGTCCGTGTGCAGTGCGGCGAGCAGCGGCAGCGCGCCGGGTTCGGCCGCCGCGACGGCCACCGCGGCGGGGCCCAGGTCGTCGGGGTACGGGCGGATGACGTCGGCGGCGGACGCCACGACGCCCGGATCGTGCGGTCCGGCGGCGCCCGCGAGCGACGCGAGGATCGACAGCGTCGTGGCCGCGTCGTCGGCGGGCAGCGCGGTCAGTACCGGCTCCACGTCGGCGGCCGACACCAGCGCGGCGAGCGCGTCGCGGCGCAGACCGGTGGGTGCCGGCCCGGCCCAGTGCCAGGCCTGCGGATCCTGGGGCGGGTGGACAGCGGTGAGCCAGGACGCGTACCGCTCGAGGTGGTACCGGACGTCCCCGCCCACGGCCTCCAGCCGGGACCGGCCCGCGGCCTGCGTCCTGGGCGGGCACAGCAGTGCGGCGACGAGGGCACGCCGGCGGTCGCGGCCACCGGGGACCCCGTGCCGGTCGGCCGCGTCGCTCCAGTGGCGCTGTTCCCGCTCGACGAGGACGGCATGGTCATCCACGTCCCGGCCGTGTCCCAGGGCGGCGGCCAGGGCGGCCCGCAGTACCGCATCCGGCAGCGCCGCACCGAACGGACCCGGCGACGGCGGGGGCACGGCGGCCTCCGGCACCGCCGGGTGCCCGGCGAACGCGGCCACGGCGGCGCCCCACAGGTGACGCACCTCGTCCGGCTCCAGCGGTCCGAGCCGCAGCGGGTCCGGCTCCCAGACCTGCCCCACACTGTCGGTCGCGGCGCGCAGCGGGGCGTGCCAGCCGTCGAGGGTCGCGGCGGTGATCAGGACGCGGACGGGGTGGGCGGCGGTCCGCTCGGCGAGTCCGAGCAGGAGCCGGCTGAGCTGGTCCCGGCGGCGGTGCGGGCCGTCGACGACGAGCAGCAGGGGACGGTCGGCCGATCGCACGGTCGTGAGCCAGTCGTCCGGCGGGGCCTCGCTGAGCATGCCGGCCGCCCAGTGCGGCTGCAGGTCGGCGGCCAGTTCCCGGGCCGTGCGGGTCGTACCGCTGCCGGAGGGGCCTTCGAGCACGAGCGCCGACAGCGCCGCGCCGGAGTGGCACCAGCCGGCGAGGCGGTCGCGGACGGCCGGGCGGTCCAGGTACCCGACGACCTCGTGCTCGGCGGACAGCAGCTCCGCGGGGCTCTGCGCCGGGCCGGGCGGGGACCACGGCCGCAGGACCGGCAGCAGCGGCAGCAGCTCGCCGACGAACCGGCGGCCGGTCGCCCGGTCGACCTCCCGGACGAAGGCCGGGTCGCGGGCGAGCCACTCGACCGGCACGACGCGCGGCCCGCCGTCGTCACCCGTCGTGATCACGCCGACGAGGAGCTCCTCGCAGTGGGCGGCGTGGCCGGGGAGGTCCGGCACGGCGCTCCCGGGCCGGACGATGAGGCCGGCGGCGTCACTGGAGAGGGGATGGACCGTCGGGCCGCCGCGCCCCGCGGCCGGGTCGAGATCCACCGTGGTCCATCCACCGGTCCCGCTCAGCACGCCCCAGCGCACCGCGCCGGCGGCGTCCGGCCGCGCGGTGGACCCGACCGGCGGATCGACCCTGAGCAGGGCGGCGCCGAGCCCCTTCCACAGCACCGTCGCCGGTCGGCGCGGCCGGGTGGCCGGGGTGCCGGTCGGCGCGGCGACGGTGAGCGGGCCGCCGTCGGTCACGTCGGCCGTGAGCAGCACCCGGTCGCCGATCATGCCGGCGGCGGCGATCGGGCGAGCCGTGTCGGCGACGCCGGTCCACACTTCGAATGCGGCAGTTCCAGGCACGGGTCGACGACCTCCGCCTCGGTGGGGTGGGCGAGCTCGCGACGTACCGTAATCCCAACCCATTGATCAACATCATGGTTTTCCGGAACTTTCTGGACTCCGCCCGTATGGTGCAGGTCATGGCGACCATCCGGTTCGCGACACCGGGCCCGCGGGGGTCGGCGACCGTCCTGCTGGACCTCCAGGAACATCCGGCGCGGCTCGACCGCACCGCGCTGCTCAACCCGCCGCACGATCTGGCGCGGCAGCAACACGTCATCGTCACGCTGCTGCAGGAGCTCGCCATCGGACCCGGCCGTCCCGGCCCGGCCGGCGCCGTCCCGTCGACGCCGGCGGACTTCGGCGAGCAGCTCACGACGCTGCTCAGCAGCGACCGCCGGGACGTCGTCGCGCGGCTGGTCGGCGCCCTCGCCAAGCCGGACGTGGCCGGGGCGATCGCCGACCTGGACACCGCCGGGCAGCTGACCAGCGTCATCCGGCAGACCCGGCGGCTGCGGGGCCTGGAGCAGCTGCGGGCCCGGCTCGCCGACGAGGACCACGACGACGACCGGCTGCACGAGATCCTGCGTTCCCAGCCGTGGCTGTTCGGTGGCCGCTACGGGGCGCTGCGCGACGTCGGCGAGGAGGTCGCGGAGCGGATACCGCTGCTGCTCATCCGCTCCGACGGCGCGTTCCACGTCGTGGTCGCCGGGCCGGTGGACGTCCCGGACCTCGTCGTCGCCGACGATCAGGGCCACTACGGGGCCGGCCCGGCCGTGCAGCGCGCGGTCGGGCGGGCGATCTCGCAGCTGGAGATCCTCGACGGGCTCGCCGCCCGGCTTCGCGAGGAGCCGAAGCTGCAGGACCTGTGGTTCCTGACGACGCGCCGGGCGATGGCCAGCGTGGTCGTCGGGCACCGCCGGTCGGTGCCATCAGACATCCGGGAGGAGCTGATCCGCCCCGCGCTACGGACCTACTGCAGCCACCTGAACGGCATCGACGTCATCACCTGGGACGAGCTCGTCGAGATCGGCGAGCGCGTCACCATGGCCGATCCCACCGAGTCCGCGGTCGATCACGAGTAGGGCAGTCGTTGCACCGCGCGGCGGTACCGCAGTGTCGTCGGATGGTCGGCGCCGAGCGCCGCCACCGACCGCCGGTGACCTTCCTCCATCGAATTGACGCCCGCCTCCGCCAGGTCGTCGACCAGCAGCATCGCCCGGGCCTGCTCGTAGCCGACGTCGAGCACCGCCGCGGCGTCGTCACCGAGCAGCCGCCCGGCGTCCGCCCGCAGCCCGGCCAGCCGTGCGACCTGCACCGCGCCGTCGAGCGCGGGCTCGTCGTGCAGCAGCCGCAGCGCCCGGCGGACGGATCGGTCGGCGCCGGCCAGGTCGCCGGCGCCGACCAGGCGGGCCGCGTCGAAGAGGTCGCCGTCGGTGGGCCGCCGCGGCGGCGGGTCGTCCGCCGCGACGGCGAACGGATCGGTGACCAGCGGTCCCTCGCCGCCGGGTCCGGCCCGGCCGCCGAGCAGCCGGTCGGCGGCGTGGCAGGCGAGCGTGAAGCACCACCAGCGCACCGCGGGCGGGAGGCGGTCGAACGTCGTGCACAGCAACGCGCCGCCGACGACGGAGACCTGCCAGGACCGCTCGACGTCGGTGTCCCGGCCGCCGAGCGACTCGGCGGTGGCGGCACGCACGACGCGGACCGCGTCGAACGGTGTGCCGGCACCCGCGGGCGCCTCCGGATCGAGGACCGCGGCGAGCAGCGCCGCGTCGAGGCCGGCCGGGTGCCGGACCAGCGTCGCGAGCAGGAGCGTCACCGGGTCGAGCGTCAACGGGGCGGCGACCCGGTAGGTGGCCAGGTCGATGAGCTGGAACCGATCGACGTCGGCCGCGCCGGCGGCGTCGACCGGCAGGATCACGTTGTCCAGGTGCAGGTCGTGGTGGGTCCGGCCGAGCCGTGCCCGGACCTGCAGCGCGGGCGCGGCCGGCGTGGTCAGCCACAGCGGGTTCGGCAGGGGCGGTCCGCCGGGGGCCAGCCGCAGCCAGGGTGTGGCCGGGTCGGCGAGCGGGGTCCGGCGGGCCCAGCGGGCGATCGACCCGGTCTCCAGGAGCGCGCCGGCCAGCCGGTCGGTGAGCAGGCCCCGGACCGGGCACGGTACGAGCTCCGCCGCGGTGTCCCGGTTCCAGCCCGTGATCACCCATCGGACGACCCGGTCGAGGGCCGCGAGCAGCCGGTGGTCCGGCAGCTCGGACAGCAGCCGGGTGCCGGCGCCCCCGCCGGCGAGCTGCTGCAGCGCGAGGATCGAGCCGTCGCGGGCCGGCCAGTCCGAGCGGTACGGGGCCACGAGATGGACCTGCAGCTCCTCCGGGCAGTCGCGCCACGCGTGCCGGTGACCGGGCCCTTCGAGCCGGTCCGGCGGACACACCTTGACCAGGATCTCCGCCGGGACCGTGTCGGCCGGACCGCCGGACAGGTCGGTCAGGGCCACCCGGCGCACGACGGCGCCGGTGTAGCCGGCCGTCGGGAGCCACTCGGCGGCCGGCACCCTGATCTCGACGTCGTGGTGACGCGCGTACTGGCGCAGCGCCTCGGCGGCGGCCGCCGACCCCAGATGCCGGGCGAGGCTGGTCACGCCGGTGGTGTCGGGGACGGCTCGCTGCCGACCCGCGCCTCGAGGACCTGCATCTTGAACCGGAAGTCGGCCATGTCGTCGTCGTGGAAGCGGCGGAACAACCAGACCGGCACCCGTGGCTGCTGGCGGCGCATGAGGTACTGCACGTCCTGGATCTGACGCGCGAGCGCGGTCCAGGCAGGCCCGGGCCGCAGGGCGGGCTCGGCCTGGTCTGCGTCGGCCGCGCGCAGCAGGTCGAGCACCCGTTTGCGTTCGCGGGTGTTGCCGGCCTGGGCACGGTACTGGTCGAGGCAGAACAGGACCAGGCCGAGGGACGGCACCAGCCAGCCGCTCACCAGGTCGACGACCTTGCTGCCGTTCACGAAGGTGACGACGACCCCGGCCGCGCACCAGAGCCCGGCCAGGCCGAGCAGCAGCGTCGCGTAGCGCTGCCGGACCCGCGAGCCCCACGCCAGGCTCTGTTCGAGGCAGAACATCACCTCGTACGGCGACCGCACGTTCGCGACCAGGTAGTAGTCGCGAAGCCGTGCCTCGTCGCCGCGGAAGCGCCGGCTGAGCCTGTTCCACTCGTCCTCGGCCACCGGCTCCCCGACGAGCACCCGGTTCCACGGCAGGTCGAACAGGGCGACGTCGAACATCTCCTGGAGTGTCGCGCTGGTGCGCTGGTGCCGCCCGGCCCACGGGGCGACGACCGCCGCGTAGACGCCGGCCCAGACCGCGCCGGCCAGCGTCACGGTGCCCACCTTGTCCGGGGCCGCCCGGGAGACCGCGCCGAGCCCGGCCACCGCGACGGACACCAGCAGTGCGGCCGCGTGGGCCCGGTGCGCCTGCCGGTGGGCCACGGCGATCGCCCGGAGCAGCACGATGCTGGTGGGGCTGTTCTGCCGCTGGGCCAGGCCGCCGCTGTCGGTCATCGACTCTCCTCGACGCTCGTTCGACGACGCGGGTCAATACCAGAGAGTACTGAGCGGATACAAGCCGAGGGCGACCGGAAGGCCGATGCCGCAGCCCAGAGAAAGGCGATACAACATCGCACACTGAGCTGGGTTCGTCAGTGTGCGGCCGGTCCGGCGCCGTCCCGGGTCGGGGTGGCGCACCCGCCCCGGATGTTGCGGGAGCGACGCCCACCGGCCGGCGCGGCGGTCCGCGGCGCGAGCCCGACCGCACGGCTGAGCATCTCCACGTCGACGCTCGGCGGGTTGGCACCGCGCGTCGTGGTCGCCACGACGCCGGCGTCTCCGCCGGAGACCGCCAGCAGCACCGTGAGCTGCCCCCCATCCGTCGTGTCGTCGGCCGCGGCCTCGACGACGATCCGCCACGTAGTCAGGGCACCCACCTCCGGCTCCTTCTCGAACATTGGGGCCACCGTAGCCGTCGGCGATCATCCGAACGGCGCCGCCGGCCGCCGGATCATCCGCAGGTCGGCGCCGACGTGCGACCGGCGGTCGGCAGAAAGCGGCAGATCCCGCGGACCCGGGGCGGATCCGCCAGCCGTGCCGGTCGACACACGCGGTTGAGTCGTATGTAGGTTGTACTGTCTGACAACGGCCCACGGTTCCGGAGCGGAGACGCTGCGGAACCGCGACGGACGGAGGCGGCAGTGGGCGTGGCGGACAACCCGATCACTCCGACGTTCGGCGCGCTCCTGCGGCGCCACCGCGCCCGGTCCGGCCTGCGCCAGGAGGAGCTCGCCGCACGGGCCGGGATCAGTGTCCGTGCCGTCCGCGATCTCGAACACGACCGGGTGGCCCGGCCGCAGGCCGCGACGCTGCACCGGCTCGCGACCGCGCTGGCACTGCCGATCGGTGAGCTCGACGCGCTGGTCGAGGCCGCCGACCGGCCGGTCGAGCCGGCGGCCCGACGGGCCTGGGTCGGCGTGCTCGGCCCCTTGCTGGTGCTGCGCGGCGGCGAGCCGGTCGACGCCGGTCCGGCGATGCCGCGGGAGCTGCTCGGCCTGCTCGCGCTCCGCGCGCCGGAGGCGGTGACCCGCGACGAGATCGTCGACGTACTGTGGGGCGACCGGCCGCCCCGGTCGTGCACGCGACTCGTGGGCGGCTACGCCCGCCGCGTCCGTGACCTGCTCGCACCGGACGCGGCCGTGGTCGTCGCCGCCTCGGGGTACCGGCTCGATCTGTCCTCCGACCGCAGCGACCTCGCGACGTTCGAGTCGCTCGCCGCCCGGGGGCTGGCGGCACGCCGGTCGGACGACGCGGTCACCGCCGAGCGGCTGCTCGGTGCGGCGCTCGACTGCTGGCGCGGCCCGGTGCTGGCGGGCGCGGGTGACGGGCTGCGGGAGCATCCGCTGGCGGCGGCCGCCAACGGCCGGCGGGCCGCGGTCGCGCAGGCCTATGCCGACGTGGCCATCGAGCTCGACCAGCACGATCGCGCGGTCGAGCGGCTGCGCCCGGTGATCGGCGCGGAGCCGCTCCACGAGGGGCTGGCGGCTCGGATGGTCCTGGCGCTGTCGGGCGCGGGCGAGCAGGCGGCAGCCCTGGACACGTTCACGCGGGTGCGGATCCGGCTCGCCGAGCACCTGGGTGTCGACCCCGGCCCCGAGCTGACCCAGGCACGGCAGCGGGTGCTGCTCGGTCAGGGCACGCCGGCACCGTCCGGCCCGGTGCCGGGCCAGCTCCCGGCGGACGTGGCCGACTTCACCGGCCGCGTGACCCAGCTGGCCGCGCTCGACGCGTTCGTGCCCGGCCCGGGCGACCGGACCGGCACGGCAATGGCGATCGTGGCCGTCACCGGACCCGCCGGCGCCGGCAAGACGTCGCTCTCGGTGCACTGGGCGCACCGCCGGCGTTCCTGGTTTCCCGACGGGCACCTGTACGCCGACCTGCGCGGCCACGACCCCGCCGCCGCGGTTCGCCCGCTCGACATCCTCGGCCGCTTCCTGCAGGCCCTCGGGGTCTCGCCGGACCGGCTGCCGCACGAGCTCGCCGAGGCCACCGGCCTGTACCGGAGCCTGCTCGCCGACCGCAGTCTGCTCGTCGTGCTCGACAACGCCGGCGCGCCCGACCAGGTCCGTCCGCTGCTGCCGGGCAGTCCGACGTGTGCGGTGCTCGTGACCAGCCGGTGGCAGCTCGGTGGCCTGGTCGCCCGCGACGGCGCGCGGCACCTGCCGATCGACGTCATGACCGCGGAGGAGTCCGAGACGCTGCTGGCGCGGCTGCTCGGCGCGGACCGGATCAGGTCGGAGCCCGGCGGCGCCGCCGACCTCGCCGCGCTCTGCTCGCGCCTGCCGCTGGCGCTGCGCCTCGCGGCCGCGAAGCTGGCCGGTCGGCCCGGCCAGACGTTCCGCACGTACGTGCAGGAGCTGGGCTCCACCGACCGGCTCTCGACGCTGCAGATCGACGGTGACCCGCAGGCCGGGGTCCGGGTCGCCTTCGACCTGTCGTACCACGCGCTGCCCGGACCGGCACGGCGCCTCTTCCGCCTGGCCGGCCTCGTTCCCGGCCCCGACTTCGACGCCGCCGCCCTCGGCGCGCTCACCGGAGCGGACGGGTCGGCCGGGCCGCTCGACCAGCTCGTCGACGCGCACCTGATCACGCGGCGGGCACCGGGGCGCTACGGGTTCCACGACCTGCTGCGGCTGTACGCGGCCGAACGCTGCGCCGACGAGGTCGCGCCGGCCGAGCGCGCAGCGGCGTTGCGGCGCCTCTACGAGCACTACCTCGACCTCGTCGAGTCCGCCGCCACGACGCTCTACCCCGACCACGTCCGGCTGCCACGCGAACGGCCCGGCCCGTTGCCGGAACGGTTCGACGGCCCGGCGGCGGCCGCTGCCTGGCTCGACTCGGAGCGGCCCAACCTGGAGGCGGCCGTCATCAGCGACGAGCCGCAGGTACCGCGCGGCACCGTGTGGCGCCTCTGCGACGCGCTCACCGGATACTTTTGGCTGCGGACCCATACGACGAGCTGGCGGCGGGTGGCGCTGGCCGGCCTGGCCGCGGCGGAGGCCGACGGCCGCCTCGACGCGAAGGCGGCGGCGCTGCACAGCCTCGGCCTGCTCGAGTGGCAGCAGAGCCGCTATCCCCAGGCCGTGCGGCGACTCTCCGAGAGCCTGCAGCTGGCACGGGCGGCGGGCTGGAGCGACGGCGAGGCGGCCGCACTGACCTGGCTCGGCCTGGCGCACCTGTGGTCGGGGCGGCCCGGGCTCGCCGGCGAGCTGCTGGCGGCCTCGCTCGAACGGTACGAGCGGGACAGCCGCCACCAGGTCGGCGGCTGGGCCCTGGCGCTGACGGTCTCCGGGTGTGCGGCGTTCGACCTCGGCGCCCTCGACGAGGCGCTCAGCCGCTTCACTGCTGCGATCACCCTGCTGCAGGAGATCCGCGCCCGCGCCGCCGAGGGCATCTGCCACGGCAACCTCGCCGAGGTGTACCACCTGCTCGGCCGCTACGACTCGGCGACCGACCACGTCGCTCGCGCGCTGGCGCTGCACGCCGTGACGGGCGACCGGCTCAGCGAGGCCGATGCGCTGCGGTGCCTCGCCGAGGTGCACCGCGACACCGGCCGGCACCGGGAGGCGGTCCGCTGTGCGGAGTCGGCGTTGACCCTCGCGCGCGAGGGCGGCGACCGCAAGGTCGAGGCCGAGGCCCTCGTCGTGCTGGGCACCACGTGGCGCGAGCTGGGCCGCGGCGAGCACTCGGCCGCGGTGCTGGAGCGTGCCGTGGCCCTCACGGTGGACGCCGGCGCCGCCGTCGCCGAGGCCAGGGCGCTCATCGCGCTGGCCGACACCCGGCGTCACCAGGGCCGGCCGGCCGTCGCCGCCGAGCACGCCGGGCGAGCGCTGGCGATCGCCGCCGACGCCGGCTGCGAACTGGTCCGTGGCCAGGCGCTGACCTGCCTGGCCGCCGTCCACCTGGCCCGCGGGGACGTCGAGCGAACCCTCGCCGACGCCGGGCGGGCGCTGGCCGTGCACCGGCACACCGGCCACCGGCTGGGCGCGGCCCGCACCCACGACGTGCTGTCGGCCGCCCTCGCCGCGGCCGGCCGGCAGGCGGAGGCCGATGGGCACCGGCGCCACGGCGACGCGCTCGTCGCGGAGCTGACCGGCCGAGACGACCCGACCGGCGCAGACGCACGGATCTGAAGTGTGTAGTGTGTTGGATGCACAACATGCCACACACTTCATCGAGGCCGCTTGGTAGACGGCCGATCCGGCCGGTCCGGCCACTGCGGACACGTCTTAGGAGAGTGCATGGAAGTACGCGAATGGTTTGCGGTCCGGCGGCGAGCCGTGCTGGGCACGACGGCGGCCCTCGTCGTCGCCGGGGCGGCCGCCGTGGCGATTCCCGCCGTCGCGGACGCGGGCACCGTCGGCGCCTGCAACGTCGACGTGGGGAACCTGAAGGTCTGCGTCTTCAGGGACGGTGACCAGGTCTGGGCCGGCGTCTACGCAAACCCCACCATCTACACGAAGGTCGAGGTCAAGCTCGACGGCATGACCGTCAAGTGCACCAACGGCGCCTGCCGTGACCACGCTTTCACGGTCTTCAGCGCCGGACCGTCCTCGCCCAGCGACGGAAGGCTTAAAACCGACCCGGGGAACTGGGAGTTCGGCCTCAGCGCGTATGCGGTTCACCACTACCTGGGCTTTGTCAAGGGGACGCGAGCGAACGGCAGCGAGGAGACCGCGCAGACGGGGTGGCAGGACGCCACGAGCTGGTGATGACCGGACGGTGACCTGCACGACGCGCTCACGCGTGGCGCGAGCCTCGGGGGTTCGGTGTGCCGCGGCGGCACGCCGGACCGCTGCTCCGGGCTTGCGGAGGGCAGCGGTGATCTATCTCGCTTGTCCTGAGTAGTATTGCCTGGTCTGATGGAACCGGCGCCCTTCCGTCGAGCCGGAGAATGATCCCGAATGCGCAACTCAGCTGCAGCGTCGCAGCTCCGCACCACCGGCGGGCTGCGGCGCGTCCTCGTCGCCACCCCCGTGAGCGACGCGACGCGCCGCTCGCTCGCCGGGCTCCCGGCCGTGTCCGTCCGGCCCGAGCTGGCCGCCGATCCCGACGCGCTGCCCGCGGCGTTGGCCGCCGAGCGCCCGGACACGGTGATCGTCGGCGCGAACCGGGTGGACGCGGAGGCGATGGCCGCCTGGACGGCCGCGCACGACGGCGGACGCCTCGTCATCGTCCGGCGGGGCACGTCGCTCGCGGGCATCGACCTCGACACGGCGGCACGGCACGGCATCGAGGTCGTCAGCACGCCCGGGGTGGACGCGCCCTACGTCGCCCGGTTCATCGCCGACGCGCTGCTGACCGGCCCGCCCAGCATGGTCGGGCTCGTCGGCGCGGGAGCGGTCAACGGCCGGGTCGCGGCCGCGGCGGTCGCCAGGGGCCACCACGTCTTCGTCTACTCGCCGTCGCTGGCCGTCGACGCGGACCCCCGCCCGGCGCGGCAGGCGTGGATGGCGGCGCATCGCATCGACGGCACCGCCGGCATCACCGTCGCCCAGAGCGCGCACGCGGTCTTCGCCGTGGCCGAGCTGCTCTCCGTCGCCGTGCCGCTGACGGCGGCGACCCGCGGGTCGGTCGACGTCGACGAGATCCGCGCCTTCGGCGGCAGCCGCCTGGTCTCGGTGTCGGAACCGGAGATCTTCACCACCGACGCCGTCATCGCGGCCCACGCCCGCGCGGACCTCACGGTGGTCATCGACAGCGCGCCCACGGCGATCGGCGCGCTGCGCCGGCGGCTGCCGGGTAGTCGGTGCCCCAGGCGGCCACCGGGCACAGCTCCAGGAACGGCGCGTC
>NZ_JBEXCY010000165.1:0-25681 GCF_040605515.1 Dactylosporangium sp. NPDC005572
CGCACCCGCACGGTCGTGCCGTCGTGCAGCTGCAGCTCCCAGCGGAAGCGCAGTCTGCTCACGCGCGAAGCCCGGGCGATCTCCTCGTACGCGATGAACCGGGTGCCCGGCAGCGCGGCGACCTCCTGGGCCGTGCCCTCCTTGGTCCAGCGGTTCACCCGGAACCAGGCACTGCGGGCCTTGTACCAGCGGACCCCCGGCACGACGAGCAGGCCGTGGCTGAGCACGAGCAGGTCGGACCGCTTGCCGTCGATCTTCACCTGGCTGATCCCGGCGTAGATCTCGGCGTGTTTGGCGTTGACGACCTGCTGGACGTGCCGGGCCGCGGTGGGGTCGATGTGCAGGGCGGCGAGCCGCTGCCGGGCCTCGGCCACGGTCGCCGCCTCGGCGATGCCGGCCAGGTCCAGCTCGGCGCCGGCCCGGTCGACCAGGACGCTCGGGCCGACCCACGAGTGCCGCCAGCGGCCGGCCCCGGAGCGGACCGCGGCCAGCCGGAACATCGTCTCGAGCGGGCCGGCGATCGGGTCGCGCAGCGTCCCGTCCGGCGGCACGAGGTCGCCGAGCACCCACCCGTCGTCGATCAGCGTGAGGACGGCGTCGACGTGCGGGACGGGCTTGCCCACCTCGCGGGCGAACAGGCGCAGCCACGTGTCGGTGCGGGCCTGGAGGTCGGCGTTGGCGGTCGCGGTACGGAACTCGTCCCAGGGCAGCTCGACCAGCCCCTCGCGGGGGAAGGCCCGGGCCTGCAGCTCGCGGCCGGCGTCCCGGGCGCCGGGGACGAGCGCGGTCGCCGGGCCGGTGTCGGCGTCGACCACCGGGTCGGGGGCGGCGGCGATGGCGGCGAGCCGCTCGGCGAGCGGCGGGTGGGTGTCGTGGCGACCGGCCCGGACCGCGGCCGGCTGGGCGTGGCGCAGCGCCGACAGCTCCTCGGCGCGGACCCGCAGCAGCTCGGCGAAGCTGCCGAACACGTCCTCGGGCACGCAGCCGGCGGCGACGCCGGGCGCGAGGTACTCGCTGACGTAGAAGTCGTAGGCGGTGTCGAGGACCTCCACCTCCTTGAGCGCGCTCGCGGCCGCGTGCCGGCCGGCGACCCGCACCGCGGTGTGGTCGGCCTCGAGCTCCTGGCGCCGGCTGACCGCGTTCTGCACGGCGATGTACAGCTCGGTGTAGCCGCGGAACACCCAGCCGGCCACGTTGCCGTCGCTGATGTGCCCGACGGTGCGCACGAGCGCGAGGCGGCCGCGCTGGGAGATGCCGGCGAGGCGGGTGTGCGCCTCGGAGTAGTGGCCCAGCTCGTGGGCCAGGACCGCGCGCAGCTGGGCCACGTTCAGGGTCTGCAGCAGCGGCATGCCGATGAAGAGGTACCGCCGGCCGCCGAGCAGTCCCATCAGGCGGGACCGCTCGACGACCGCGGCGTTGACCTCCGGTACCAGGTAGATCGCATCGGGAGGGCGGGTCCCGGCGGCCTCGGCCAGCTCGCGGACCGTCGCCCACAGCCGCGGGGCGTCGTCCTCGTCGAGCTCCACGCCGGGCGGCGGGCCGTTGCCGGCACGCACCGCCTTGTACGTGCCGTAGCCGACCGCCCACACCGTGGCCAGGAACACGGCGATGCCGATCTGCGCGCCGAGCCCGCTGCCGCCGACCGTCGCGAGCCAGAACGCGAGCGCCATGCCGACGACCAGCTGGACGAACGCCAGCACGTAGAAGCCGGCGAGCATGACGATCGAGACGAATGCCCTGATCGCGACGGTCATCGCGACGTACCTCCCCCGCTGCATCGGCAGCGGAAGATATCAGGCGTAGAGACCCTTCTGGTAGCGGTCCTCCGCGTAGTAGGCCTCGAGCTCGTCCAGCGACTCCCTGGTGTCCTGGACGCTCTTGATGAGCTTCGCGTGCGTGGGCAGCGCCTCGGGCGTCCAGGTCTCCTGCTTCCACAGCTGCGAGCGCATGAACGCCTTCTGGCAGTGGAAGAAGATCGTGTCGATGTCCACCACGATCGCCAGGATCGGCCGGTGACCCTCCACGACCATGTCCTCGAACCAGGGCGCGTCGGACACGAGCCGGGCCCGGCCGTTGATCCGCAGCGTCTCGCGCCGCCCGGGGATGAGGACGAGCAGGCCGACGTGCGGGTTGGCCAGGATGTTGTGGTAGCCGTCGCCACGGCGGTTGCCGGGCCGCTCGGGGATCGCGATCGTCCGGTCGTCGATCACGTGGATGAAGCCGGGCGGGTCGCCCTTGGGCGAGACGTCGCAGTTGCCGCTCGCGTCGGACGTGCCGACGAGGACGAACGGTGCCAGCGCCAACCAGTCGCGGTCGGTCTGCTTGAGCCGGTCACGTTCCTTGGCCAACGCCCGGGGCATCGGTGACCCGAGCACTTCCTCCAGTTCTCCCACCGTGGTGATGTCCATGTGGTCAGCATAGGGCTCGTAACAAGCTGTAACAGTCGAGATATTGTCCGGCCCCACGTGTGCCATTAACGTCGGCTCATGACGGCAGATCTCACCGACGCGTACCGCGACGACCGCGCGCACGTCTTCCACTCCTGGTCGGCCCAGCGGGCCCTCGACCCGGTCGTCGTCGCCGGCGGCCTCGGCAGCACGTTCTGGGACACCGACGGCCGGCGGTACCTCGACTTCGCCTCGCAGCTCGTGAACCTCAACCTGGGCCACCAGCACCCCCGGGTGGTCGCCGCGATCCAGGAGCAGGCCGCCCAGCTGTGCACGATCGCCCCGACCTTCGGCAACGCGGCCCGCAGCACCGCGGCCCGCCTGATCGCTGCCGTCGCCCCGGGCGACCTGCAGTACGTCTTCTTCACCAACGGCGGCACGGAGGCCAACGAGCACGCCGTGCGGATGGCCCGCGGCACGACCGGCCGGCACAAGATCCTCGCGGCCTATCGCTCGTACCACGGCGCGACGAGCGGCTCGATCACGCTCACCGGCGACCCGCGGCGGTGGGCCAACGAGCCCGCGATGCCGGGCGTGGTGCGCTTCTTCGGCCCGTACCCGTACCGCTCCCCCTTCCACGCGGACTCCCCCGAGCAGGAGACCGAGCGCGCCCTGGCCCACCTGGAGGAGGTGTTCATGTTCGAGGGCCCGCAGACGATCGCCGCCGTGATCCTCGAGTCGGTGGTCGGCACCAACGGCATCCTCGTCCCGCCGCCCGGCTACCTGGAGGGCGTCCGCGCCCTCTGCGACCGCCACGGCGTCCTGCTCATCGCCGACGAGGTCATGAGCGGCTTCGGCCGCTGCGGCGAGTGGTTCGCGGTGGACCGCTGGGGCGTGGTTCCCGACCTCATCACGTTCGCGAAGGGCGTGAACTCCGGTTATGTACCCCTGGGCGGCGTGATCCTCGGCCCCCGCGTCTACGAGACGTTCGCCGACCGGCCGTTCCCCGGCGGCCTGACCTACTCCGGCCACCCCCTGGCCTGCGCCGCGGCCGTGGCGACGATCGAGGTCATGCGCGACGAGGGCATCCCCGAGCGCGTCCGCGACCTGGGCGAGCGCGTGGTCCGCCCGCGGCTGGAGAAGCTCCGCGACCGCCACCCGTCGGTCGGCGACGTGCGCGGCCTGGGCCTGTTCTGGGCGATCGAGCTGGTCCGCGACCGCGACACGAAGGAGATGCTGGTCCCGTACAACGCGTCAGGCCCGGCCGCGAAGCCGATGGCCGAGGTGGTGGCGGCCTGCAAGTCCCGCGGCGTGTGGCCCTTCACCCACTTCAACCGCCTGCACGTGGTGCCGCCGCTGGTGATCTCGGAGGCGGAGCTGCTGGAGGGCATCGACGCCATCGACGACGCCCTGGACGCGGCCGACGCCTACGCCTCCTGACGCAGCGCCGGCCGGACGTCGCCGACGCCCGGCCGGCCGCTCTTCCATGATCACGAAGACTCTTCGCACCCCTGGGTACCAGACGTTTTCGTGATCATGGAGTGCGGCTCACCACTCCCGGACCTCGGCGGGCATCTCCGGGTCGTCGTACGGGACGACGTCCTGCTCGCGTTCGGTCGGGGCCCTGGTTGCGGTCTTTGGTCGCGGGCTTGGTTGTCGGCCGGGGGTCGGTGCTGTGAGCGGCCTGCTGAGCGATGTTCGTGGTGAGCATCGATAGTGGCGCAGCCGTGTGCCGGCCCGACCAGGGCATGATCACGAAGAGTTTTAGCTCACGATGGCCATGATCCCGAAGCGTTTTGGTACCCCTGGGCACGAAAAGTCTTCGGGATCATGGCGCATCGGGCCGTGGCGCACGCCCCGACCGGGGCTCAGGGGCAAGAGCTTTACGTGATCACGACTTGCGTGGCTTCCCCTGCCGCTCCCGGACCTCGGCCGGCCGCCGCTACGGCAGTCCCTGGGCCCCGCCAACTCCACCGGCTCGGCCGCGGTGCCGGACAGCTCGATCTCCCCGGAGCCGTGCAGGACCTTCACGATCCCGCACGGTAGTGCAGGCTCGGGGCCGCGGTGGCCCCGAGCCTGCGACGGAGGGGTCAGGCGCCGCCGGCCGTCAACGTCACCGTCTTCGGGGTGAAGCCGGAGCCCTGCACGTCGATGCCGGCCGCCTTCGCGGCGTCGACGGCCTTCTGCATGTAGTCGTTGGTGTACGCCAGGCCCTCGGGCTTCTTCTTCAGGACCGTGTCGCCGACCTGGTTCTTCGTGGTCATCGAGATGTCGACCGTCTGGTTCCAGTCCTTCTCGTCGACCAGGCCGATGCCCTTGGACGAGGGCCAGATCAGCTTGTTCACCTCGTTCATCTGCCACAGCTGGTGGCTCTTGCCGAGCTTCGAGCCCTTTGCGACCACCATGTCACGGCACTCCTCCGCGTTGTCGCGGCAGTACGCCCAGCCCTTGATCGTGGCCGTCAGGAACTTGACCGTCTGGTCCTGGTAGGCCTTGTCGGAGAGCTTGGCCGTGTTCGCCCACACCGCGTCCTGCAGCATCGACGAGCCGACCGTCTTCCAGTCGATGATCGCGAAGTCCTCGGGCTTGTACAGCTGGCCGGTCGCCGGGTTCGTCGCCTCCAGCAGCTGCGCGTACTCGTTGTACGACATGGCCTGGGCCACGTCGATCTCCTTCTTGAGCAGCGCCTGCATGTCGAACTGCTGCTGGACCAGGGTCACGTCCTTGCCCGGGTCGAGGCCGGCCTTGGTCATGCCGGCGAAGAGCTCGAACTCGTTGCCGAAGCCCCAGTTGCCGACCTTCTTGCCCTTGAAGTCGGCCGGGGACTTGATGTTGCTGCTGGCGAACGCCACCTGGTAGGTGCCGGAGCGGGCGAAGATCTGGCCGACGTCGGTGATGCCGGCGCCCTGCTCGCGCGAGGCCAGCGCCTTCGGCACCCAGGCGACGGCGTAGTCGGCCTTGCCCTGCGCGAGGACGGTCTGCGGCACGATGTCCACGCCGCCCTCCAGCAGTTGGACGTCGAGACCCTGCTCCTTGTAGAAGCCCTTGTCGACGGCGGCGATGTAGCCGGCGAACTGGGCCTGGAAGAACCACTGCAACTGCAGCTTCACGGTGGTGAGACCGCCGCTGGCGGTCGGGGACGTCGACGGAGTGTCAGCGGTGCCGCAGCCGGCGAGCGCGAGGCCCGCCACAAGAGCGACGCTGACGAGGGACCTTCTTCTCATGGGGGTACCTCCGGGGAGACGCTATGAACGGGCCTTCCAGGGCATTGCCAACCGCTCCAACAGGAGCGTGGTCAGGTAGAAGACGAGCCCGAGGGCGCAGGCGCCGACCACGAACGCCCATGCCCGGGGGTATGCCGTGAACGCGGCGGCGGAGGTGATCCGCGCCCCGAGCCCGTCCTGCAGGCCGCCGAAGTACTCCGCGACGACCGCAGCGATGACCGCCAGCGACGATGCCTGTCGCAGGCCGGTGAACACGTAGGGCAGCGCGCCCGGGAGCCGGACCAGGCGGGCGAAGGTCCAGCCGCTCGCGGCGTAGCTGTCCATGAGCTCGCGGTGGGTCGGGTCGACCTCCCGCAGGCCCCGCAGCGTGTTGATGAAGACCGGGAAGAAGGCGATGATCCCGGCGACCAGCCGGCGGGGCACGCTGCTGGTCGACTCGAACATGTTGTTGAGGATCGGGGCGAGCGCGATGATCGGCAGCGCGTTGAGCACGGCCGCGAACGGCACCGAGATGTCGGCGAGCCAGGACAGGCGCGACGCGAACATCGCCACCAGCACGGCCACCACGGACCCGCCGATCAACCCCACGAGCGCGTTGGCGCCGCTGGCGAGGGCCGCGTCGAAGACGTTGGAGCGCTGCTCGACGAGCTGCTCCCAGATCGCCGAGGGCGCCGGCAGGATGAACGGCGCGATCCGGCCCAGCTTGACGGTGAGCTCCCAGCCGGTGATGGCCAGGATCCCGACCAGGACCGGCGGCAGGACCGTGCGCACGACTCTCATGCCCGCAGCGCCTTCCGGACCGTCGTGACGGCGTCGAAGAACGCCGTGGACTGCCGGGCCGCCTCGTCCCGTGAGGGCAGGTCGATGTCGATGGTCGCGGTGATCCGCCCGGGCCGGGCCGACATGACCACCACCCGGTCGGACAGGAACACGGCCTCGGAGATCGAGTGCGTGACGAAGACCGTCGAGGTGCCGGTCTTGGCGCAGATCTGCAGGAGCTCGGTCTGCAGCCGTTCCCGCGTCATCTCGTCGAGGGCACCGAAGGGCTCATCCATCAGCAGGAGGGGTGGGTGTACCGCTAACGCCCGGGCGATCGCCACCCGCTGTTGCATGCCGCCGGAGAGCTGCGCCGGGTAGTGGCCGCCGAAGTCGGACAGCCCGACGAGCGCGAGCATCTCCTCGGCCCGGGCCCGCCGCTCGGCCTTCGGCGCCTTGCGCAGCTCCAGCGGCAGCTCGACGTTGCGGCGCACGGTGCGCCACTCGAAGAGCCCGGCCTGCTGGAAGGCGATCCCGTACTCCTGCTCGCGCCGGGCCTTCGGCGCCGGTTTCCCGGCGACGGTGACCGTGCCGGCGGTCGGCTCGATGAGGTCGGCGATGAGCCGCAGGAGCGTGGACTTGCCGCAGCCGGACGGACCGATCAGGGAGACGAACTGTCCGGTGCCGACGGTCAGGTCGACGTCGGACAGCGCGGTGACCTCGTCGGCGCGACCGGCGTTGAACACCTTGCTGACGCCGGTGATCTCCACGGCCGTCATATCACGTTCACCTCGACTCGACGACGATGACGCATGAGGGGGAGCTCGAGCAGGCTCACGAACGCGGCGACGGCCAGGCCGAGCAGCGCGGCGCCGAGCATGGCGGTGTAGACCTTGGCCGGGTCGGAGGTGGCCTCCCGGCTGTACTCGATGACGAGCCGGCCGATGCCGCCGCGGGTGCCGGTGGAGATCTCCCCGACGACGGCGCCGACGACCGCGGCCGCGCCGGCCAGGCGCAGCGCGGGGAACAGGAACGGCAGCGACGCGGGCAGCCGGAGCTTGACGAACGTACGCCACCAGCCGGCGGCGTAGCTGCGCATGAGCTCGACGCCGCTGGCCGACGGCGACTGCAGGCCGCGCAGGAGCCCGACGGCGACCGGGAAGAAGGCGAGGTAGGCGGCGATCGTGGACACGGTCATCCAGTCCTGCCAGGGGTACGGGCCGAACGACAGGGCGCCGCTCCAGCCGGCCACGAGCGGCGCGAGCGCGACCAGCGGCACCGTCTGCGACAGCACCACGTAGGGCAGCAGGCCCCGCTCGACGACCCGGAAGCGCTGCATGAGCGCGGCGAGGACGAAGCCGACGAGCGCGCCGGCGGCGAACCCGGCGGCGGTGATGCCGAGGGTGAACAGGCAGGCGTCGAGCACCACGTGCCAGACCGGCCGGCCGCCGGTCAGCTCGGGCCGGGAGAGGCGCCGGACCACGTCGAGCAGGTGCGGCATCGACAGGTCGTCGGCGCGGGGCAGGATCCGGACTCCGAGGACCACGGTGCCCTCGGGGTTCCCGACCGCCTTGTACCCCTCCCAGAGGAGTACGAAGGCGGCGAGACCCGCGAGGGCAGCGATGGCTCGTCTCATGACACGACCGGAATGACTGCTTCGCCGTAGGCGGCGAGCGTGGACTCCTTCGCGTCGTGCTGCAGGTACAGGGCGAACTGGTCCACGCCGAGGTCCTTGAGCTCGGCGAGGCGCTTGAGGTGGTGCTCGACCGGGCCTAGGATGCAGAACCGGTCGACGACCTCGTCGGGGACGAAGTCGGTGTGCGTGTTGCCGGCCCGGCCGTGCTCGGCGTAGTCGTAGCCCTTGCGGCCCCTGATGTAGTCGGTCAGGACCGTGGGCACCGTGCCGTCGGCGCCGTAGCGCTCGACGATGTCGGCGACGTGGTTGCCGACCATGCCGCCGAACCACCGGGTCTGGTCCCGCATGTGGGCGAGATCGTCGCCCACGTAGGCCGGCGCGGCCACGCAGAACTTGATCGCCATCGGGTCCCGCCCGGCCTTCTCGGCGGCCTCCCGGACCGCCTTGATCATCCAGGCGGCGATGTCCGGGTCGGCGAGCTGGAGGATGTAGCCGTCGCCGACCTCGCCGGTGAGGGCGAGGGCCTTCGGCCCGTAGGCGGCGACCCAGACCTCGAGCCGGCTCTCCGGCGCCCACGCGAACTGCAGGTCGCGGTCGCGCAGGTGCACCGGGCGGCCGTTGCCGAGCTCCCGGATGACCTGCACGCACTCGCGCAGCTCGGCCAGGGTGGTCGGGCGGGAGCCGAGCACGCGCACCGCCGAGTCGCCGCGGCCGATGCCGCAGACCGTGCGGTTGCCGTACATCTCGTTGAGCGTGGCGAACAGCGACGCGGTCACCGTCCAGTCCCGGGTGCCCGGGTTGGTGACCATCGGACCGACGATCACCCGCTCGGTGTCGGCCAGGATCTTGCTGTAGATGACGAACGGCTCCTGCCACAGCACGTGCGAGTCGAAGGTCCACACGTGGCTGAACCCGGCCGCCTCGGCCTGCTTGGCCAGCTCGACCACGCCCATCGCGGGCGGGTCGCACTGCAGCACCACGCCTACGTCCATACCGTCACCGCACCTTCGGGAATCCGAGGTCGACCTGCGACGTGGCCGGGTCGGGCCAGCGCGAGGTGACGACCTTGCTGCGCGTGTAGAACTGGATGCCTTCGGGGCCGTACATGTGCAGGTCGCCGAAGAGCGAGGACTTCCAGCCGCCGAAGCTGTAGTACGCGACCGGGACCGGGATCGGGACGTTGACCCCGACCATGCCGCAGACCACGTCGTACTGGAAGCGGCGGGCCGCGCCGCCGTCGCGGGTGAAGATGGCCGTGCCGTTGCCGTACTCGTTGTCGTTGACGAGCCGCACTGCCTCGTCGTACGTCTCCGCCCGTACCACCGAGAGCACCGGCCCGAAGATCTCGTCCTTGTAGAGGGCCGAGTCGGTGCTCACCTTGTCGACGAGCGAGGCGCCGAGGAAGAAGCCGGGCCCGCTGCTGACCGGCGCGTCGCGGCCGTCGACGACGACCTCGGCGGTGCCGGGGTCGGCGAGGTAGCCGGCCACGCGGTCGCGGTGCTCGCGGGTGATGAGCGGGCCCATCTCGGCGGCCGGGTCGGAGGCCGGGCCGACCGCGATGCGGCCGATCCGCTCGGTGATCGCCGCCACGAGCGGGTCGGCGATCGCGCCCACGGCGACGACGACCGAGACGGCCATGCACCGCTCGCCCGCCGAGCCGTAGCCGGCCGACACGGCCGCGTCGGCGGCCGCGTCGACGTCGGCGTCGGGCAGCACCACCATGTGGTTCTTGGCGCCGCCGAGGGCCTGGACGCGCTTGCCGGCGCGGGTGCCGGCCTCGTACACGTGCCGGGCGATCGGGGTGGAGCCGACGAAGCTCAGCGCCTGCACGTCGGGGTGCTCGATGAGCGTGTCGACGGCCTCCCGGTCGCCCTGCACGACGTTGAACGCGCCGTCGGGCAGGCCGGCCTGGCGCAGCAGGTCGGCGAGCAGCAGCGAGACGGACGGGTCCTTCTCGCTGGGCTTGAGCACGAACGTGTTGCCGCACACCAGCGCGTTGCAGAACATCCACATCGGCACCATGGCCGGGAAGTTGAACGGGGTGATGCCGGCGACGACGCCGAGGGGCTGGCGGATCTGGTACACGTCGACGCCGGTGGACGCCTGCTCGCTGTAGCCGCCCTTGAGCAGGTGCGGCGCGCCGGTGGCGAACTCGATGTTCTCCAGGCCCCGGGCCAGCTCGCCGCCGGCGTCGGCGACGGTCTTGCCGTGCTCCTGGCTGACCAGGGTGGCGATCTCCTTGCGGTTGGCGTCGACGAGCTCGCGGAACCGGAACATCACCTCGGCGCGGCGGGACAGCGACGCGGCCCGCCACTCGGGGAAGGCGGCCAGCGCGCTGGCCACCGCCCGCTCGGTCTCGGCCTTCGTGGCGGCGGCCACGTAGGCCTGCTGCTCGCCGGTGGCCGGGTCCCACACGGGCAGCTTCCTGCCGCTCGTGCCGGACACGGCCTGGCCGTCGAGCCAGTGCTTGATCTCGCGCATATCAGGCATTTCGAAAACCCCAGGTTCAGATCAGGTAGTCGGAGAGTCCGCGGCGGACGAACTGCCCGTGGCCGGCGCGCCCGTGGTACTGGTCGCCGGAGACGATGACCGTGCCGCGGGAGATGACGGTGTCGACCTTGCCGTCGATCTCGTAGCCCTCCCACGCGGAGTGGTCCATGTTCATGTGGTGCGTCTCGACGCTGATCCGGGTGCGGGCGGACGGGTCGTAGAGCACGATGTCGGCGTCCGAGCCGGGCGCGATGATGCCCTTGCGCGGGAACAGGCCGAACATCCGGGCCGGCGTGGTCGCGATCGTCTCGACCCAGCGGGACAGCGACAGCTTGCCGTCGACGACCCCCTGGTACAGCAGGTCGACGCGGTGCTCGACGCCGCCGATCCCGTTGGGGATCTTCGAGAAGTCGCCGACGCCGAGCTCCTTCTGGTCCTTGAAGCAGAAGGGGCAGTGGTCGGTGGAGACCACCGACAGGTCGTTGCTGCGCAGGCCGCGCCACAGGTCGGCGCGGTGCGTCTCGTGCTTGCTGCGCAGCGGCGTCGAGCAGACCCACTTGGCGCCCTCGAAGCCGGGCGCGCCGAGCTGGTCCTCGAGCGTCAGGTACAGGTACTGCGGGCAGGTCTCGGCGAAGACGTTGCGCCCGAGGTCGCGGGCGGCGGCGACCTGCTCCAGGGCCTTGCTCGCGGACAGGTGCACGATGTAGAGCGGGCAGTCGGCGGCGACGCTCGCCAGCCAGATCGCGCGGCTGGTCGCCTCGGCCTCCAGGGCCTCGGGGCGGGTGATGCCGTGGTGGATCGGGTCGGTCTCGCCGCGCTCCAGGGCCTGCTTGACGAGCACGTCGATGGCCGGGCCGTTCTCGGCGTGCATCATGATCATGGCGCCGTTGTCCCGCGCCTTCTGCATCGCCCGCAGGATCTGGCCGTCGTCGCTGTAGAAGACTCCGGGGTACGCCATGAACAGCTTGAAGCTGGTGATCCCCTCGTCGGTGACGAGCTGGTCCATCGCCTTGAGCGACTCGTCGTCGACGCCGCCGAGGATCTGGTGGAACGCGTAGTCGATGTGGCAGTTGCCGGCGGCCTTGGCGTGCCAGGCGGCGAGGCCGTCCTGGACCACCTCGCCGGTGCGCTGCACCGCGAAGTCGATGATGGTCGTGGTGCCGCCGAACGCGGCCGCCTTGGTGCCCGTGTCGAACGTGTCGCTGGCGAAGGTGCCGCCGAACGGGAGCTCCATGTGCGTGTGCGCGTCGACGCCACCGGGGATGACGTACTTCCCGGTCGCGTCGATGACCTCGAAGTCACCCTCGGTCGGGCCCTGCCCCGGCGCGAAGATCGCCGAGACCTGCTCCCCGACGATGAGCACGTCGCCCGGGATGGCACCGGTGGGGCCGACGACGACGCCGCCCTTGATCAGGATCATGGCTTCACCAGCTCCCCGTAGGCGTCGGGGCGGCGGTCGCGGTAGAACGCCCAGCGGTCGCGGACCTCGGCGAGCAGGTCCAGGTCGAGGTCGCGGACGATCAGCTCCGGGTTGTGCGAGTCGCCGACCTCGCCGACGAACTTGCCCTCCGGGTCGACGAAGTAGGACGTGCCGTAGAAGTCGTTGTCCCCGAGGTCCTCGATGCCCGTGCGGTTGATCGCGCCGATGAAGTACTCGTTCGCCACAGCGCTCGCCGGTTGTTCGAGCTTCCAGAGGTACGCCGAGAGGCCGCGGGACGTCGCCGAGGGGTTGAAGACGATCTGCGCGCCGTTGAGACCCAGGGCCCGCCAGCCCTCGGGGAAGTGCCGGTCGTAGCAGATGTAGACGCCGACCTTGCCCACTGCGGTGTCGAAGACGGGGTAGCCGAGGTTGCCGGGGCGGAAGTAGAACTTCTCCCAGAAGCCCTTCACCTGCGGGATGTGGTTCTTGCGGTACTTGCCGAGGTAGCGCCCGTCGGCGTCGACCACGGCGGCGGTGTTGTACAGGACGCCCGGCTGCTCCTGCTCGTACATCGGCAGGACCATGACCATGCCCAGCTCGGCGGCGAGGGCCTGGAAGCGCTCGGTGGTGGGCCCGGGGATCGACTCGGCGTACTCGTAGTAGGCCTTGTCCTGGACCTGGCAGAAGTAGGGGCCGTAGAACAGCTCCTGGAAACAGATCACCTTCGCGCCCTGGGCGGCGGCCTGACGGGCGTAGTCCTCGTGTGCCTTGATCATCGACTCCTTGTCGCCCGTCCAGCTGGTCTGGACGATGGCGGCCCGGATGACGGCTGTCATGGCTGCCCCTCTCTGGTCAGTCCACTGTGTCCGGCGTGCGGGATACCGGCGGTTGACCTTGTCTCGGGTCGGATGCCGTAGGACACTAACGACACAAATCTAGGCGGACAATGGTCCAAGCGTTACAGAATGTTTCGGAGATGTAATTTGCTGGCGCTCACTTCTGGATGGGTCGGGGCCTGTGGCTCTTGACCTGATTGCCGGGGCCGTCGACGACCGCACCGCCCGGGGTATCGCCGCGGCCGTCAGCCGGCTCGTCACGGCCGGCACGCTGCCCGCCGGGGCCCGCCTGCCGACGGTCCGGGACGTCGCCAAGGAGCTGGGGATCAGCCCCACGACGGTGAGCGAGGCGTGGCGCAGCCTGGCCCGCGCCGGCGCGATCCAGACCCGCGGGCGCTCCGGCACGTTCGTCTCCGGCCCGTCGGTGCCGCGCCAGCGGCTGCGGTACGCGCAGCTCGGCGGCCGGGTGAGCGAGCTCGGCGGCGGGCTGGTCCGCGACTACTCCACCGGCGTGCCGGACTACGACCTGCTGCCCAGCCTCACCGAGGCGCTGCGGCGGATCGGCGACGCGCGGCTGACCACGAGCTACCTGGACGGCGCCGTGCTGCCCGGCCTGGAGGCGGTGCTGCGGGAGCGCTGGCCGTTCCCGCCCGAGCAGCTCACCGTGGTCGACGGCGCCCTCGACGCGCTCGACCGGATCACCGGCGTGGTCGTCCGCTTCGGCGACCACGTCCTGGTCGAGGACCCGGCCTTCCCGCCGATGCTCGACCTGCTGGAGTCGGTCGGCGCCACGGTGGTCGGGGTGCCGATCGACGAGCACGGCCTGCGCCCGGAGGCCCTGGCGTCCGCGCTGCGGTCGGTCGACCCGGTCGCCGTGTACCTCCAGCCGCGCGCCCACAACCCGACCGGCGCCAGCATGACCCAGGCCCGGGCCGACAAGCTGGCCCGCGTGCTGGCCAAGCACCCGTCGGTCACGATCGTCGAGGACGACCACTCCGGCGGGATCGCGACCGCGCCGCCGGTGAGCCTGGGCCGCCGGCTGCCGGACCGCACGGTCCACGTGGTGAGCTTCTCCAAGAGCCACGGCCCCGACCTGCGCCTCGCCGCGATCGGCGGCCCGGCGGCGGTGGTGACCGCGGTGACCGACCGCCGCCTGCTCGGCCCCGGCTGGTCCAGCCGCCTGCTGCAGGCCGTGCTCGTGGACCTGCTCACCGATCCGTCCACTGTGGAGCAGATCACGCACGCCCGCGACGAGTACGCCCGCCGCCGCACCGCCCTCCTGGACGCCCTGGACGCCCGCGGTGTGACCGCGACGGCCGGGGACGGGATCAACCTGTGGATGGCGGTGGCCAACCAGCAGGTGGCGATGCTGACCTTGGCCGCGCACGGGATCGCGGTGGCCCCGGGCGCGCCGTTCGAGGTGAGCCACCTGGACAGCGACCACGTGCGGGTCACGGCGGGCCTGGTCCGCGAGGGCTACGAGGAGCTGGCGGACGTCCTGGCCGAGGCCGCGGGCGCCCCGCTGCGCGGCAGCGGCCCCCGCGCGGCGACCCACCCCCGCGGCTGGCGCTGACCCACCCCGGGGGGAGGTCAGGTCAGCAGGGCCGTGACCTGTTCGGCGATCGAGAGTTCCTCGTCCGTGGGGACCACGCAGACCGCCACGCGGGCGCCGTCCGGGGAGATCACGCGGGCCTCGCGGGACGGGGACGCGTTGCGGGTCTCGTCGACCTCGATCCCCCAGCCCGACAGGCCCGCCAGGGCCGCGGCGCGGACCGGGGCCGCGTGCTCGCCCACGCCCGCCGTGAAGGCGATCGCGTCCAGGCGGCCCAGGACCGCGTGGTAGGCGCCGACGTACTTGCGGATGCGGTGGCAGTACACGTCGAAGGCCAGGGTCGCCGCCTCGTCGCCGGCGTCGCGCAGCGAAAGTACCGTGCGCATGTCGTTGACGCCGGCCAGGCCCAGCAGGCCGGACCTGCGGAGCAGGACCTCGTCCACGCCCGCGAAGTCCAGGCCGGCCACCCGGTGCAGGAAGCCGGGGACGGCCGGGTCGAGGTCACCCGATCGGGTGCCCATCACCAGGCCCTCGAGGGGTGTCAGGCCCATCGACGTCTCCACGCTGCGGCCGCCCGCGATCGCGGTCACGCTGGCGCCGTTGCCGAGGTGCAGGACGATCTGGTTGAGCGCGGCGACCGGGCGGCCCAGCAGGTCCGCGGTGCGGCCGGCGACGAAGGCGCACGAGGTACCGTGGAAGCCGTATCGGCGGATGCCGTGGCGGGCGGCCAGCTCGCGGTCCAGGGCATAGGTGGCCGCCGCGGGCGGGAGCGTCGCGTGGAACGCGGTGTCGAAGACCGCCACGTGGGGCACGTCCGGCAGGGCCGCGCGGGCCGCCTCGATGCCGATGATCCCGCCCGGGTTGTGCAGCGGCGCCAGCGGCACCAGGTCGCGCAGCGCCTCCAGCACGGCGTCGTCGACCACGGTCGGCGCCCGGAAGCGCTCGCCGCCGTGCACGACCCGGTGCCCGACCGCGGTCACGCCGGCCGCGTTCACCCGTTCGAGCACCTGCTTCAGCGCGGCGCGGTGGTCGGGCACGCCGCCCGGCTCGCCGATGCGCTCGACGAGGCCGCGCTCGCCCGCTTCCGCATCGGTGAGATCCACGACACGGTACTTCACCGAGGAGGAGCCGCTGTTGAGCACGAGGATCATGCCGTGCAGACTACTGCCGTGGCCCGAATCGTGTACCTCGTCGAGCAGGACCCCGCCAGCGGCAAGTCGGCGGTGGCCCTCGGCCTGGCCGAGCTGCTGTCGCGCGCGGTGCCGCGGCTCGGCGTGTTCCGCCCCGTTGTCCCGGCGTTTCCCGATCCGTTACTCGCACTGCTCCGGGAGCGCTACGCCATCACCCAGGGGCCGGCCGAGCTACACGGGGTGACCGCCGCCGAGGCCGCGGCGGAGCTGGCGGCGGGGCACGGCGAGGAGCTCGTCGGTGCGATCGTCGAGCGGTTCCGGGCCGTCGCGCCCGAGTTCGACGCGATGGTGGTCATCGGCACCGACGCCGACGACGACCTGTCCTTCAACGCCCGGCTCGCCAACGAGTTCGGTGCGGTGATGGTACCGGTGGTGACCGCGCCGACAGCGTCCGATGTGGACAGTGCGGCGCGGCAGGCGTACCACGCGCTCGTCGACCTCGACGTCACCGTCGCCGCCGTCATCGTGAACAAGACCGCCGGCGTCGTGCCCCCGCCGGTGCTCCCGGTCCCCTGCTACACGATCCCGCACGTGGCCACGATCGGCGCGCCGACCGTCGCCGAGGTCGCCGAGCAGCTCGGCGCCACGGTCGTCACCGCCTCCGAGGCGGCGCTCGGCCGCGACGTCCACGACTACGTCGTCGGCGCCGCCCAGGTGCCCGCCCTGCTGGACCACCTGACCGAGAACGCGCTGCTCATCACCCCCGGCGACCGGGCCGACCTGCTGATCGCGGCCGGGGCCGCGCACGCGTCGGGCCTGGTGCCCCTGGCGGGCATCGTGCTGACGATCGGCATCGCGCCCGACCCGGGGGCGCTGCGCCTCTTCGAGCGGCTCAACCCCGGCCTCGCGGTGCTGTCGGTGCCCGGCGCGAGCTACGAGACGATCGCCGCGTCGACCCGGGTCGAGCACCGGCTCGGCCTGGCCAACCCGCGCAAGGTGGAGGCCGCGCTCGGCGCGTTCGAGTCCAATGTGGACGTCGCCGCGCTCGCGTCGGCGCTGGAGCTCACCCGCTCGTCGCGCGTGACGCCGCTCATGTTCGAGTACGACCTCATCGAGCGGGCCCGCGCCGACCGGCGGCGGCTGGTGCTGCCGGAGGGCACCGAGCCGCGCATCCTGCGCGCGGCCGACATCCTGCTGCGCCGCGGGGTCGCCGACCTCACCCTGCTCGGGGCGCCCGACGCGGTCGCCGCGAAGGCCCGCGACCTCGGCGTCGACGTGTCCGGGGCCGAGGTGGTCGACCCGCTGACGTCGCCGCTGCGCGACGAGTTCGCCAAGGCGTACGCACAGGTGCGCGCGCACAGGGGCGTGACGCTCGACCTGGCCTGGGACGTGGTGGCCGACGTGTCGTACTTCGGCACGCTCATGGTGCAGCTCGGCCACGCCGACGGCATGGTGTCCGGCGCCACCCACACGACGGCGGCGACGATCCGCCCGGCGTTCGAGATCATCAAGACGGTACCGGACGTGTCGGTCGCCTCCAGCGTGTTCTTCATGCTGCTGCCCGACCGGGTGCTCGTCTACGGCGACTGCGCGGTGAACCCCGACCCGTCGGCCGAGCAGCTCGCCGACATCGCGCTGTCGTCGGCGGCGACCGCGGCCCGCTTCGGGGTGACCCCGCGGGTGGCGATGCTGTCGTACTCCACCGGCACCTCCGGCGCGGGCGCCGACGTGAACAAGGTGGCCATGGCGACCGAGCTGGTCCGGGCGCGCCGCCCCGACCTGCCGGTCGAGGGCCCCATCCAGTACGACGCGGCGATCGACCCGGCCGTGGCCGCCACGAAGCTGCCGGACAGCCCGGTGGCCGGCCAGGCGACGGTGTTCGTCTTCCCCGACCTCAACACCGGCAACAACACCTACAAGGCGGTCCAGCGGTCGGCCGGCGCGGTGGCCGTCGGCCCGGTGATGCAGGGCCTGAACAAGCCGGTGAACGACCTGTCCCGCGGCGCGACCGTGAAGGACATCGTGAACACGGTCGCCATCACCGCGATCCAAGCGGGTTCGGGCGGATAAGGGCAAGATTGGGAACATGACCGCGCGTTTGAACACCGTCGTCCTCGACACGCCTGACCCGCACACGCTGGCCCGGTTCTACTCGGAGCTGCTGGACCTGCCCATCACGCGGGTCGACGGCGACTGGATCGACATCGGCGACGGCACGACGAAACTCAGCTTCCAGCACGCCCCGAACTACCGCCCGCCGCAGTGGCCGGACCCGAACTTCCCGCAGCAGCTGCACCTCGACATCCGGGTCGACGACATCGACGCCGCCGAGGCCAAGGTGCTGCGGATGGGCGCCCAGCTGCTGTCGACGAAGGAGGCGGGCTTCCGGGTGTACAGCGACCCGGCCGGCCACCCGTTCTGCCTGGAATACGAGTAGGGGCTAGGGGAAGACCGTCGGCTTGGTCGGGCAGCCGTTCTTCTGCTGCCACGACTCGAGCTCGCCGACCGGGGACTTCTCCTTGCCGGCCTTCCAGGCGTCGAGGTACGGCCAGGGCCAGATCACGCCCCGGCGGGTCCACCAGTCGCCCGTCCGCTGGCAGGCCGGCGAGATGCCGAAGTGGATGTGGCAGGCGCTGGCGTCGCCGGTCCGGCCGACCTTGGCGACCGGCTGGCCGGCCGTGACCGCGGCGCCGGCCTCGATGCCCTGGTCGATGCTGGAGAAGTGCGACATGTAATACCGCGCGCCGTCGTGGCCGAGGATCGACACGGACAGGCCGCCGCGGGTCGCACCGTCGTTCGTCTTCCTGTTCCAGGTGTCGACCCGGGCGACCTCGAGCACGGTGCCGTCGACCGGCGACACGGCGACCAGGCCACAGTTCGCGATGATGTCGCTGGCCGGGTAGTCGTGGTGCTCCTTCGAGTACGACCCCTTGCCCTGCAGCGGGAACGCGTGCTTGACGGCCTTCGGCGCGGCGCTGGTGGCCGCCGGGCTCGGCGAGGCGGTGTCCTGGGACTGGACCTGACGCCCGGGCGACTCGACGGTCGAGGTGGCGGCGGCCGGGGTATCGGCGGGGTCGCCACCGCAGCCGGCCGCCCCGACGACGACGAGCAGCACGACACCCAGCAGGCGGGTACGCATCGTCAGCCACCCTACCCCGGTGCCTCGTAGCGGGCCGCGTAGGTGGTCGGCGGCTCCCCGAACATCGCCGTGAAGTCCCGGGTCAGGTGGGCCTGGTCGACGTACCCCAGGTCGGCCGCCAGTCCGGCCCAGTCGACGTCCGGCCCCCGCCCGGTCAGGTGTTCGGTCACCTCGTGCAGCCGGTACCGCCGGATGAGCCACTTCGGCGAAACCCCCACGTGCTCGGCGAACAGCCGCTGCAGCCGCCGGGGGTGCACGCCGCAGTGCGCGGCGACCAGGTCGACCCGGCGCAGCCCGCTCGACGTGCGGATGTCGTCGACCCACGCCGCGACCTGGTCACCGACCGGGTCGGGCCCGGGCCGGGCGCCGCGCAGGAAGGACTCGACCGCGGCGACGGCGACCCCGACCCCGTCCACGCCGGGGTCGGGCACGAGCCGGGGCGGGTCGAACACCTCGGACGCCGGCAGCGCCCGGTCGGTGAGGTCGGCGACCGGCCGGTCGAGGAAGCGGCGGAAGGCCCCGGGCCGGAACACGACGCCGAAGCGCGCCCCGGTGCCCTCCAGCGTGAACACCACCCGCCCCCGCGGGACGCCCCGCACGAGCGCCGGGCCGTCGTCCGCGAACGTCAGCTGGACGCTCGGCTGCGGGACGATGAGCTGCCGGTACGGCGGCTGGCCGCGCAGGTCCCACCGCGCCCACCAGTAGCGCGCGACGACCGGGGCCAGGTCGGGGGCGGGCGCAGCGAACCCGAAGCGCTGGAACGCGGCCCAGGCGCCGCCGACCTCGCGGCTGTCCCGCACCTCCGGCATCCGGCCAGGTTATCCGTGCTGTCCGTCGCGTTTGTCCAAGACCGCGGCCCGGCGGCTGCCCTACGGTTCGCGGCATGGACATGTACCTGCTGCCGGGCCCCGCCGTCGTGGTGATCCGCACGCTCGCCGCCGACCTGACCGAGGACGACCTGGCGGCCCCGACGCCGTGCGCGGGCTGGGACGTGCGGGCGCTGACCGGGCACCTCCTGCACTGGGGCCCGTCGCTGGAGGGCGCGGCCCGCAAGGAGACGGTGCCGCCCGGGGCCGTCGCCGGCCTGACGCCGGCCGGTCAGCTCGACCGCCTGGCCGAGGCGTGGTCGGCGCCGGCGGCGTGGGAGGGCGAGACGCACATGGCGGGCCCGGCCCCGCTGCCCGCAGACGTGGTGGGCGGCATGGTCCTCGGCGAGCTCGTGGTGCACGGCTGGGACCTGGCGCGCGCCCTGGGCCGCTCCGCCGAGTGGGACGAGGACCTGGTGGAGGTGGTGTACCGCGAGTCGGCGCGCATGGCCGACCAGGGCCGCGCGATGGGCGTGTACGGCCCCGAGGTCCAGGTGCCGGACGCCGCTCCCCGGCTGGCCCGCCTCCTGGCCCTGACCGGCCGCGACCCGGGCTGGGCGGCCCCGGCCTGACGAGCTCCGCGCGGTACTTGCCGGGTGGCAAAGGCGCCGGGCGGGCCCGTTCCGTTTTTCGCGTACAGTTCCGGGGTGACCCCGCACGACTCGGCCGCCCTCGCCGACCAGCACGACCTGCCCGGCATCGATCTCGGCCGGTCCTTCGGCGACCCGGCCGACGCCCGCACCGCGGCCGAGCCGACCGGCATCGACCCGGAGCGGATGGCCATCTGCCTCGCCGTCTTCGAGGAGCTCTCGGAGCTGGCGCCCGACCACCCCGACGTGCTGCGGGTGCGGCGAGCCACCTCACACCTGTACAAGCAGGTCAAGCGGCAGCGGCGCAGCGACAAGCGGGCCGCCGTCACCGAGGCGGACCGGGTCGTCACCGAGGCCACCGCCACCGGCGCGCCCGGGCGGATCGACGACGAGACGCTGGGGATCGCGCTGGTGTCGCCGACGATCGGGGCGACCGCCGGGCGGCTCAGGCGGCCCCGGTCCTGCTACACGTGCAAGAACCGCTACGTCGACGTCGACGCCTTCTACCACCAGCTCTGCCCCGACTGCGCCAGGCTCAACCGGGAGCGCCGGGACGCCCGGACCGACCTCACCGGCCGGCGGGCGCTGCTCACCGGCGGCCGGGCGAAGATCGGCATGTACATCGCGCTGCGGCTGCTGCGCGACGGCGCGCACACGACCATCACCACCCGGTTCCCGAACGACGCGGTGCGGCGCTTCTCGGCCATGCCGGACAGCGCCGACTGGCTGCACCGGCTGCGGATCGTCGGCATCGACCTGCGCGACCCGGCGCAGGTGTCGGCGCTGGCCGACGACGTGGCCGCGCAGGGGCCGCTCGACATCCTCATCAACAACGCGGCGCAGACCGTGAAGCGCGCCCCCGGGTCGTACTCGCACCTGGTCGCCGCCGAGTCGGCGCCGCTCACGCTCGACGGGCCGCTGCCCGAGATGGTGACCTTCCACAAGGCGCCGCACGCCCACGACGCCCCGGCCGAGCTGGTGGGGCCGGCGCCGACGCTGATCCCGCCGGACGCGCTCACCGCGCTCGCGCTGACCAGCCGCAACGCGACGCCCGAGCGGATCGCGGCGCTGACCGCGATCGACGCCGGCGGGCTGGTGCCCGACCTCGCGTCCTCGAACAGCTGGGTGCAGATGGTGCACGAGGTCGACCCGCTGGAGCTGCTGGAAGTCCAGCTGTGCAACGTGACGGCGCCGTTCATCCTGGTCAGCCGCCTGCGCCCGGCGATGGCCGCGGCGAGCGCCCGCCGGAAGTACGTCGTCAACGTCAGCGCGATGGAGGGGCAGTTCAGCCGCCGCTACAAGGGGCCCGGCCACCCGCACACGAACATGGCCAAGGCGGCGCTCAACATGCTGACCCGCACCGCCGCCGAGGAGATGCTCCAGGCCGACGGCATCCTCATGACGGCCGTCGACACGGGCTGGATCACCGACGAGCGGCCGCACCCGACGAAGATGCGGCTGCACGAGGAGGGCTTCCACGCCCCGCTCGACCTCGCCGACGGCGCGGCGCGGGTCTACGACCCGATCGTGCGCGGCGAGCTGGGCGAGGACCTCTTCGGCTGTTTCCTGAAGGACTACAGCCCGTCGCCCTGGTGAGGCGCCGGTGACTACCGCAGCTGGTAGACGAGCGTGAACTTGCCGACCTGGACCTCGTCGCCGTCGTTGAGGGTCACGCTCTTGACCCGCTCGCCGTTGACGTAGGTGCCGTTGAGGCTGCCCATGTCGAGCGTCGAATAGCCGACGCCGCCCGTGTTGCGGTGGAACTCGACGTGCTTGCGGCTCACCGTGTTGTCGTCGAGGACGATCTGGTTGGCGGAGTCGCGGCCGCAGCGCACGATGTCGCCGTCGAGGGCGAACTCGGCGCCGGCCTCGGCACCCTTGCGGATCAGCAGCGTGGCCCGGCCCGACGGGAGCTTCTCCATGTGGGCGGTCAGGTCGAGCGCCTGGGTCGGCCCCTCGGGCGCGGCGACGGCCGCGCTGGCCAGCAGCTCCTCGGAGGTCACGATCGGCACGCGCAGGTGGCGGGCCAGCGCGATCGCCTCCAGCGGCGCGGCCGGCACGCGGAACCCGTCACCGAGCACCAGGTTGAACGGGCCCTGCGGCGCGGTGACCTCGACGGCCCGCAGCGGCACGCGCAGCGTGTGCAGCACCCGCTGCAGCAGCTCGGCGCTGATCGGCTCGTCCAGGTTGCGGGGGCCGCCCTCGACGGGCAGCTGGATGTGCCGGCCGGAGGCTTCCTCCTTGAGCAGGACCATCGGGCGGCTCTGCCAGGTCTGGGCCCGCACACCCACCACGACAAGCTCTCGCATGCCCGCCTCCCGCGTCCGACGTCAGTGTTGTGCGCTAACGGTACCGCGCCGATCCATCGACGGACCCGGCCGGTTCAGGGTAGGTCAGGCCCATCCGCGACGGCTTTGCGCCGTTTGTCGCATCCATCCGTCGACCTCACGGATCCAGTCGACCGCCTGAGCCTGCGCGTGACCGATCTTGAACCGGCCGATCGCGTCGTGGCCGCCGCGCCGTTTGTCCAGCTCGATGATGACCTCCATGCCGTGCGGGTCGGTCACGAAGGTGACCTCGACCTCGGTCACGACGCCCTGGTACTGCGGCGCCGCCCAGAACTCGATCTCCTGGTAGAACGGCAGGGTCTGGCGCACGCCGTAGATGAACCCGCGCTCCAGGTCGGCCGTCTTGAAGCGGAACCCGAGCTCGACGAAGCCGGCGAGCACCCCGGCCTGGGCGGGCAGCGGGTGCACGTTGATCGGGTCGAGGTCGCCCTTGTCGACCGCGCGGGCCACCTCCAGCTCGGTGCGCAGGCCCATGGCCATGCCGGGGAGGCGCTGCCCGTACAGGTGCGTGATCGGGGTCTCCCACGGCACCGGCAGCTGGAACGGGACGGCGTGCTGCATCCCGGGCGCGAGCCGGAACCCGCCGGTGAGCTGCTGCTTCTGGAACGCGACGGTCGAGTCGTACTCGCCGTCCGAGGTCTCCACCTCGACCCTGGTGACCAGCTCGACCACGATGCGCTCGACCTCGACCTCGTGCTCGCCACCGGCGAACAGCACCTGGCCGGCGAGCAGTTCGCCGGGTCGCACGTCGGGGGTGCGCAGCTGGGTGTCGACGGTCGGCCCGCCGACACCGAGGGCCCGCCGGAGGCTCTTGAACACCATGGCGGGCACACTAACACGTGGCACTGTAGGGTTAGCCGGTGTCGAGACTGCTTCGGATCGGTGAGCTGGCGAATCTGTCCGGTGTATCCACCCGTACTGTCGACTTCTACACCGGCCTCGGGTTGATCGAGGCGGCCCAGCGCACCGCCGGCAACTTCCGGCTCTACGACCCCTCGTGCGTCGACCGCATCGCGGCCATCAAGGTGCTGGAAGCCAACGGCGTCAGCCTGTCCGACATGGCCGGGGCCCTCCAGCGCGGCGCCGGCGACCTCGCGGTGCAGCTCTCCCAGGTGCAGGGCGACCTGGAGGCGCTCCAGCAGGCGGCCGCGCACGCCGGCCCGGCCGCCCACCAGCTGCTGCTCGCGCTCACCGCGCGGCTGCAGTCCCTCATCGCGACGGCGCTGGACCTCACCAACAACCTGCCGCCGCTGTAGCGCTGCTGCGGTGCGCTATGCGCGGACCATCTCCGCGACCCGCAGCCCGTGGGCGGCGGCCGACTCGTGGCCGGTGCGCAGCGACTCGGCGGCGAGCCCGCGCAGCGGCGCCATCGCCGGGTTCACGTCGGCCAGGGTCAGCTCCGCCTCGGCGACGTGCAGGTCGAGCTTGTAGACGTCGGCGAGGATCCGCTTGAGGTACGGCGCGTTGTGGTCCCAGCCCTCCTTGGGCGCGCCCGGCCCGTAGCCGCCGCCCCGGCTCATCGCCAGCACGGCAGGGCGCCCGGCGATGTGCGACTCCTCCCCGGTCCGCAGCCCCTGGTGCATCCCGAGCAGGTCGAACCAGGTCTTCACGTGGGCCGGGACGCCCCAGTTGTACAGCGGGACCGCGAACACGTAGGCATCCGCGGCGAGCAGTTCGTCGCCCAGCTCCTGCACCAGCGCCGCAGCGTCCGGGTGCTCCGGGGCCGACGGGTCGAACTGCCGGCGGGCCAGGGCCGGCCACGCGTCCGACGGCAGCGGGTGCAGGCCCAGGTCGCGCCGGGTGACCGCGGCGCCGGGGTGCTCGGCCAGCCAGGCCTGCTCGGCGGTGTCGGCGAGCGCGCGGCTCACCGAGCCGGCGGTGCGGACGCTGGCGTCGAGACGGAAGAGATGCATGCTGTCGTACCTCCTGTAGCGGCTTCACAGAAATTCTGCTTGGCAGAACATCTTTCAGCAAGAGGGAGTGAGCTGCGTATCATTACCGCATGACGCAGGCGCCGGAGACCCCGGCACATACCACCGGCGATCTCAGCTCCGACCTGGGCTGGGCACTGGGCGTGGTGCTGCGCGGCTACGCCAAGGGCGCGCAGCACGTGATGGAGAACCTCCCCGGCGGACCCCGGGGCTACCAGATCCTCACCGCGGCCGTCGCCGGCACGGCCTGCACGCAGCTCGCGCTGGCCAACCAGCTGGGCATCGACCGCACGGTGATGACCTACCTGCTCGACGACCTGGAGAAGGCCGGGCTCATCGAGCGCCAGCCGGATCCGGCCGACCGCCGGGCCCGCCGGATCCTGGCCACCGAGCAGGGCCGGGCCACGATGTGCGACCTGCAGCGCAAGCTGCACGACGTCGAGGAGCGCGTGCTCACGGCCCTCGACGAGCCGGACCGCACGGGGTTCCGCGACCTGCTGCGCCGGGTGGCGACGCGCCTCGACGAGCACGACCCGCTCGCCGACGCCTGCGCCCCGATCGAGGAGTTCGCGCGCGTGGAGCCGGCCGTCAGGGCGCGTCGCCGACGCGCTTGATGCGGTATTCCAGGGTGAGGAACGGCAGGCCGAAGAGCGCGAAGGCGTGGTCGGCGCGCAGCTCACCGTCGCGGACGTAGACGTCGAGTTCCTCCGTGAACCCGTGCACCGCGAGGGTGGTGAGGTCGCGGCCGTCGGGGTCGACGTAGCTGAGGTAGTGCCCGGTCTGCCCGTCGCCGCCCTTGCTGGTGAGCTTGAGCCCGCCGCCGTCGCGCTGCCTGGGCGCGAGCGTGGCGGTGAAGTTGGCCTGCGGCAGCGGGAACCCGACACTGACGTAGCCGCGGCCCTCGTGCCGGTAGGTGGTGTAGATCCCGACGTACATCGCCTCGCCGGTCTCGGCGAAGCTGCGGATCCATCCGCGCGTCGACACGATGTCGCTGCCCGGCTCGCTGATCGTGTCGATCCGGCTGCGGATGCCGCGCTGGGCCTCGCGCTGGTTCATCGGCACGTTGGCCTGCCCGAGCGGCCGGGCCACCAGCGTGCGGTAGAGCAGGTACCCCGGCCGCACCCAGGTCCGCCAGCGCGGCACGATGTCGAGCGAGAACCGGGTGGTGTGCTCGTAGAACTCCCGCACGTCGGGGTGCACACCGGCTGGGTCGAAGTCGGGCCCCTCCAGCGCGTCGAGGCTCGCGACGATCCCGACGTCCGGGGCCGCCTCCCGGTAGACGCCGCCGGTGGCCTCGGCCAGCTCCTTGACGTAGCCGGTGCCGACGTATCGCGTGCGGGCCTCCAGGGGTACCACGAACGGCAGCTGCTCGGCCG
>NZ_JBEXCY010000166.1:0-25469 GCF_040605515.1 Dactylosporangium sp. NPDC005572
GGCGTGGCTGGACCGCGCCGGCGTCGCCGACGTCGCCGACCAGCGCCCGGGCCAGATGTCCGGCGGCCAGCAGCAGCGGGTCGCGATGGCCCGGGCGCTGGTCACCGAGCCGGCCGTGGTGTTCGCCGACGAGCCGACCGGCGCCCTCGACACCGTCTCCGGCGAGCAGGTCCTCGGCCAGCTCGTGCGGGTCGCCCAGGAGCACCGCACCGCGGTCGTCCTCGTCACGCACGAGGCCCGCGTCGCCGGCTACGCCGACCGGGAGGTCGTGCTGCGCGACGGCGTCCTCGACGCCAGCGGCCTCGGCATCGCCGTCCCGGGTGGGAGGCACGGCCGGTGAGCCCGCTGACCCTGGTCCGGCTGGCCCTGGCCGGCACCCGCGTCGACACGGTGCGCGTGGTGCTGACCGCGTTCAGCGCCGCCCTCGCCGCACTGTCGATCCTCGCCGCCCTCAACGTCCTGGCCATCGGGCCGCTGATCCAGGGGCACGTCAACTCGGATGAGTGGGCCCAGCAGTACAGCAGCCCCCTCCTGCGGGAGCCCGGCCTGCGCCCCGGCGTGATCCTCACCTTCGTGCTGCTGACCGTGCCGGTCTTCGCCCTCGCCGGGCAGTGCGTCCGCCTCGGCGCGCCGGCGCGCGACCGGCGGCTGGCGGCGATCCGGCTCGCCGGCGCCACCCCGCGCCAGGCGGTGACGGTGGCGGCCGCCGAGACGGGCGTCGCCGCGCTCATCGGGTCGGGTCTCGGCCTCCTGGTGTACCTCGTGAGCCACCGGCTGCTGGACAAGCCGGACGCGCAGGGGAAGCTGGCGCTGCCCACCGACGTCCTCCCGCCGGCCTGGCTGATCGCGACCGGCGTCGCCGCCATCCCCGTCGTCGCCGCCCTGGCCGCCGCGCTGGTCATGCGCCGGGTGACGATCAGCCCGCTCGGCGTGGTCCGCAAGGCCCGCCGCGAGCGCCCGCCGGCGATCTGGGCCGGCCTGGTCCTCGGCGTCGGCATCGCCCTGTTCACCGGCCTGCGCCCGATCGTGACGTTCGCCGACAAGCACAAGATCACCTGGATCGCCGACTGGTTCCCGGTCCTGGTGTACGGCGGGGCACTCATGGCCGCGGCCGGCGTGGTCCTCGGCACCGGCTGGCTGTCGTACACCACCGGCCGCCTCCTGCACCGCTACGCCCGCCGCCCCGCGCCGCTGCTGGCCGGCAGCCGCCTCATGGCCGACCCGTGGAGCGGCTCGCGCACCCTCGCCGTGCTGCTCGTCTGCGTGGTGTTCGCCGGCGGCGTGGCGTGGACCCGCTCGTGGTTCGCGGCCGAGGACCGCATCCGGGCCCAGTACCAGCGGACGATCGACCCGCTCCAGGACCCCGGGACGGACCCGTTCTACCTCAACACCGTCGAGCTCATCGACGCGGCGATCCTGCTCGCCGTCGGGCTCGCCGCGCTCGGCATGCTCGTCGCCCTCGCCGACGGCATCCTCACCCGCCGCCGCGCCTACGCCGCCCTGGTCGCGACCGGCGTCCCGCGCCCGGTGCTGGCCCGCTCGATCCTCTGGCAGGCGGTCGTCCCGGCGGTCCCGGCGATCCTCGTCGCCCTCACGGTCGGCGCCGGCCTGATGGCCTCCCTCGCCTCGGAGGTCACCGCGGGCGGCGGCGGATCGGTCACCTGCCTCACCACCCAGGAGCAGTGCGACGCCACGCCCATCGACGACCCCACGGTCTGGCGGATCGAGCAGCAGCCCGAGCTGCACCTGGCCGTCCCGGTACCGTGGGCCGAACTCGCCCGCGACGGCGGCATCGCCCTGGCGGCCGTCCTGGCGATCGTCGCGATCGGCCTGTTGTTCCTGCGCCCCAGCACCGACCTGGAGGAGATCCGGGTGACCTGAGTCGGGTGGGCCCGAGCCGGGTGGTAGGGCTGTCCCCACCGTCGGTCGGCGGGTTCGCGGGATCGTTCCGGGCGTCCCCGGTCCATAGCGTCAGCAGCATGGATTCCAGGGAGCACGTGAGTGGGATCGCGGCCCGGTTCGCGATCTGGAGTGCCCGCCATCGGGCGCTCGCCATCGTCGGCTGGCTCGTCTTCGTCGTCGGCGTCACCGTCCTGAGTGGACACCTCGGTACCGTGCAGGCCGGGGACGCCGACTTCGGCAACGGCGAGTCGGGCCGCGCCGACCGGGTCATCGCCGACGCCGGGTTCCCGGTCCGCGAGGCCGGCGAGATGGTCATCGTCCAGGCCCCGGCCGCCGACAGCCCCGAGGTGGCGGCGGCGGTCCGGGAGGTCACCGCGGCCGTGCAGGCGACCGGTGTCACCGGGCCGGTCGGCGAGCCGGTGCGCTCCGAGGACGGCCGGTCGATGCTGCTGTCCTTCACCGTCACCGGCGACCCCGAGACGGCCAAGGACCGGGTCGGGCCCGTCCTCGACGCCGTCGCCGCGGTCCAGGCGAAGCATCCCCAGCTGTACGTCGGGCAGGCCGGCGACGCGAGCGGGGACAAGCTCATCGGCGACGACCTCGACGAGGGCCTCAACCGGCTCTCCATGCTGTCGATCCCGGTGACGCTCGGCATCCTGCTCGTGGCGTTCGGCGCGGTCGTCGCCGCGCTGCTGCCGGTGCTCCTCGCCGTCACCGCGGTCGTCGCCGCCGCCGGGCTGCTCGCGTTCGCCAGCCGCCTCGCGCCGGCCGTCGACACCACCATGCACGTCATGCTGCTCGTCGGCCTGGCCGTCGGCGTCGACTACTGCCTCTTCTACATCCGCCGCGAACGCGACGAGCGCCGCGCCGGCGCCGACCGCCACCGCGCGCTCGTCGTCGCCGCCCAGACGTCCGGCCGCTCGGTGTGGATCTCCGGCCTCACCGTCATCGTCGCGATGGCCGGCATGTTCCTCACCCGCGACACCACGTTCGTGAGCTTCGCCGTCGGCACCATCCTCGTCGTCGCCACCGCGGTGCTGGGCTCGCTGACCGTCCTGCCGGCGCTGCTCTCCGCGCTCGGCGACCGGGTCGACCTCGTGCGCATCCCCGGCCTGTACCGCAAGCGCGCCGAGGGCCGCGTCTGGAGCGCGATCCTGCGCCTCGTGCTGCGCCGCCCGCTCATCTCGGCGCTGCTCGCGACCGCGGCCCTGGGCCTGCTCGCCTTCCCGGCGCTCGACCTGCGCACCAAGGGCGAGGGCGTCGAGGACCTGTCCCCGTCGGCCCCCATCACGAAGGCGTTCGTCGCCATCCAGACGGCGTTCCCGGGCGGCAGCGACCCGGCCGAGGTCGTGGTGCGCGCCCAGTCGGTCACCGGCCCGGCGTTCGACGCCGCCGTCGCCGACTTCACCCGGCAGGCCCTGGCCACCGGCAAGCTCCACGAGCCGGTCACGGTCGAGGTCAACCCGGCCGGCACCGTCGCCGTCGTGCGGGTCGGCCTCTCCGGCAGCGGCTCCGACCGCGCCTCCGAGGAGGCCCTCGCGGTGCTGCGCGGCACGGTCGCCCCGGCGACCCTCGGCACGCTGCCCGGCGCCTGGGTCGGCGTCACCGGCGGTACCGCTGGATCGAAGGACTTCAACGACCAGCTCGCCCGCAGCATGCCGCTCGTCTTCGCCTTCGTGCTGGGCCTGGCCTTCGTCCTGCTGCTGGTGTCGTTCCGCTCGGTGGTCGTCGCGCTGACCGGCGTGGTCCTCAACCTGCTGTCGGTGGCCGCGGCCTACGGCATGCTCGTGTACGTCTTCCAGTACGGGCACTTCGAGTCCCTGCTGGACTTCCGGGCCGCCGACGGCATCACGAACTGGATGCCGCTGTTCCTGTTCGTGATCCTGTTCGGCCTGTCGATGGACTACCACGTCTTCGTCGTCAGCCGCATCCGCGAGGGCCACGACCGCGGCCTGCCGACCCGCCGCGCCGTGTCGGAGGGCATCACCCGCACGGCGGGCGTGATCACGAGCGCGGCGGCGGTGATGGTGGCGGTCTTCGCCCTGTTCGCAACCCTTCCCCTGGCCTCGACGAAGCAGCTGGGCGTGGGCCTGGCGGCGGCGGTCCTGCTGGACGCCACGATCATCCGCGCCGTCCTGCTCCCGGCCGTCATGGCCATGCTGGGGGAGCGCAACTGGTGGCTGCCGCGCTGGCTGGGCTGGCTCCCACAGGTCGCCCACGAGGCCCCGGCCCCGGCGGAGCGCGAGCTGGTGACGGCCGCCCGCTGACCGGATGCTGTACGGGAGCCGGCGCCCTCGGGTGCCGGCTCCTCAGCGCTGTGTTCGCTGCTGAGCCGATGCCCATGATCCCGAAGGGTTCTTGTACCCAGGGGTACGAAAACTCTTCGGGATCATGGCGCCCAGGGTCAGACGTGCGCGGGCTCGCGCTCCGGCTCCGTGGCCAGGTGCTGGCGGAGCTTCTCGCCCTCGATGTCCACGTTCGGCAGGAGCCGGTTCAGCCAGCCCGGCAGCCACCACGCGGCGCGGCCCAGCAGGGAGACGACCGCCGGGACGATCGTCATGCGGACGATGAAGGCGTCGATCGCCACGCCGATCGCCAGGGCGAAGCCCATCGACTTGATGACCGGGTCGTCGACCAGGATGAAGCCGGCGAAGACCGACGTCATGATGATGGCCGCGGCCGTCACCACCCGGGCGCCGTGGCCCATGCCGCTGACCGTGGCCTGCTGCGCCGACGCGCCGTGGACGTAGTCCTCGCGCATCCGGGAGACCAGGAACACCTCGTAGTCCATGGCCAGGCCGAACAGGATGCCGATGAGCAGGATCGGCAGGAAGCTCACCAGCGGGCCCGGGGTGTCCAGGCCGACCAGCGACGCCAGGTGGCCCTCCTGGAAGACGGCCACCGTGATGCCGAAGGTCGCGCCCACCGTGAGCAGGAAGCCGGCCGCGGCCTTCAGCGGTACCAGGATGGACCGGAAGACCAGCATCAGCAGCAGGACCGAGAGGCCGACGACGAGCAGGAGGTACACCGGCATCGCATCCGACAGCTTCTCCGACACGTCGATCCCGACCGCGGTCTGCCCGGTCAGCGCGATGTCGGCCCCGTCGATGCCGTGCACCTTCGCACGGACGGCGTGGACGAGGTCCTCGGTCGCCGCGTCGGTCGGGCCGGTCTTCGGGATGATCGCCAGCAGCGCGGTCTTCTTGTCCTGGCTGAGGTTCGGCGGCGTGACCGCGAGCAGGTTCTCGGTGCCCTGCAGCCGGGCCATCGCGTCCTGCGCGGCCTGCGCGGTCGTTTCCGGCGAGTCCGACGACACGACCATCGCGAGGCGGCCGTTGAACCCGGGGCCGAAGCCCTCGGTGACGAGGTCGGCGGCCTCGCGGGCCGGCGTGCCGACCGGGCCGGCGCTCGCGCCCGGCAGCGCGATGCGCATGTCGGCGGCCGGGATCGCGAGTGCGGCGAGGCCGACGACGCCGACCAGGATCACCGGGATGCGCAGCCGGGTGACGCCCCGCGCCCACCGGAAGCCGAAGTTCTGCGTGTGGTGCGCGACGTTGCCGCCGCCGACCCGGCGCTGCTTGCGGGGCAGGACCCGCCGGCCGGCGAACGCGAGCAGGGCCGGCTGGAGGGTGATCGCCACCAGGACCGCCACCGCCACCGTGCCGGCCGCGGCCAGACCCATGACGGTCAGGAAGGGGATGTTCACGACGGCCAGGCCGGCCAGGGCGATGACGACCGTGGCGCCGGCGAACACGACGGCGGAGCCGGCGGTGCCGACCGCGCGCCCGGCCGCCTCCTCGGGTTCGAGGCCCTCGAGCAGGTGCTGGCGGTGCCGCGAGGTGATGAACAGCGAGTAGTCGATGCCGACCGCGAGGCCCAGCATCAGGGCGAGGACGGGCGCGGTGCTGGTGAGGCTGATGACGCCGGACAGCGCGTACAGGCCGGCCATGCCGGCGCCGACGCCGAGCAGCGCGTTGAGCATCGTCATGCCGGCCGCGACCAGCGAGCCGAACGTCACCAGCAGCACGACGAGGGCGATGGCGACGCCGATGCCCTCCTTGCCGCCGACCTCGGGCTCGGCGTTCATGACCTCGCCGCCGTGCTCGACCCGCAGGCCGGCCTGGGTCGCCGCCGCGCCGCTGTGCTCGTACGCCGTGCGCTGCTCGTCGGTCACCTTGTCGGCCCGCTCGGCGAACTGGACCTGAATCATCGCGTACTGGTCCTTCGAGACCGCCCCCGTCTGGAACGGGCTCAGCGCGCCCACCACACCGGGCAGCTTGTTCGCCTCCAGGACCAGCGCGTCGATCGTGTCCTTGTTCGCGGCGACGGTCTGGCCGTCGGGCACCTTGACGACGATCGTGCCGGTCGCGCCGGCCGCCTCCGGGAACTGGGTCTTCAGCGCGTCGATCGCCCGCTGCGACTCGGTGCCGGGCATCGTGAAGTCGCTGGACGTCGTCCCGCGAAACGCGGCCGCCGCGCCACCGAGCGCGCCGAGCACGACGATCCACACGATGAGCACGAGCCAGCGATGCCGGAACGAGGCGCGGCCCAGCCGGTACAGCACAGTTGCCATGTCCGTGTCCTTATCCTTCAGGATGCTTCAGGATGCTTCAGGGGTGAGGACGCGAGCGGCCGCCGCGATGAGCGCGGCCCGCAGGTCGTCGTCGGAGTAGTCGATGCAGTCGAATGCGACGGCCGCGGTGCCGGCCAGCACGAGCTTGGCCGCCACGTGTGCGGCCGGGGAGCCCGACGGCCCGGTCAGCGCTTCCTGCAGACGCTGGGTCATCAGGTGTACCTCCAGGAACTCCGGCTGCTGGAGCAGGCCCGGAAGGTCGCCGTAGATGACCTGGATCTCCTTGCGGTAGCGCAGCACCAGGTCGACGAACCCCTCGATGGCCGCCGTCCGCGCCGCATGCGGCCCGAGCCCGGCGAGCCGCGCGGCGAGCTCGCGCAGCTCGGCGATCGCCGGCGCGCACATCTCGGTGAGGATCGCTTCCTTGCTGTCGAAGTGGTACAGCAGCGCGGCCTTGGAGCAGCCCACCTCGACCGCGATGTCGTGCAGCGAGGTGCCCTTGAACCCGGCGCGGGCGAACTGGCGCGCGGCCGCGGCCAGAATCTCGTCACGCGTGTTGCTCCGAACCATGCTGCACCTCCCGGCGCTCATCATGCCTGACCGATCGGTCAGAACCTGACCGATCGGCCAGCCTTGAGAGCGACCTCACACCGCCCTCCCAGCTCCTGTTCACCTCGGCCTGCCGCCAGTTCCGCCACCAAAATCACGACATGTCGGTTATATCGACCAGCGACGCGAGGGTGCGCGGAGCCGGGAAGCCCGCGGTTTCGCCCGGCTCCATGATCGATGGCGAGTTCTGGTCGCCATGACAGCCGGATCGTGCCATCGATCATGGACAGGGCCGGACCGGGCGGGCGAGAGCGGTGCCGGGCCGGGCGGGAGCGGAGCCTGGCGGGGTCGGCTGGTTCTGGTGGAGCGGGCGCGCGGAGGCGTGCCCTGGGGAGGCGTGATCTGGGGGGCTGGCGGAGGGCGGGCAACGCGGGGCGGGCGGTGTTGTGGGCCGTCGATCCAGGGTTGACGGGTGGCGGGGGAGGGCCGCTATCGTTCCGGGATTGGAAACAGTGTTTCCCTCCCGGAGGTGTCCGCGTGTACGCCGAGGTTGATGCGTTTGCCGGGCGGGCGCCCGTGCGGGTGCGGGTCGGGGCCGCCGCGCCGCTCGGGTGGTGGGCGGCCGTCTGTGTGGCGCTCGTCGCCTGTATCGACCGGGTCGAGGCCAATCTGCTCGCCGGGGCGCTCAGTCAGGTGCAGGAGGAGTTCGGGTTCGGTGACGCCGCGGCGGGGGCCATCCCCACCGCCTCCGCCGTCGCCGGGATCCTGCTGCTCATCCCGGCCGGGCGGCTCGCCGACACCGGGCGGCGGGGGCGGATCATCGCGGGCGTCGTCGCCGTGTGGGCGGTGCTGACGCTCGGGTCGGGGCTCGCCACCGGGTACGCCATGCTGTTCGCGCTCCGGGTCGCGCTCGGCGGGGCCGGGCAGCTCTACAACCCGCCCGCCTCCAGCCTGCTCGCCGACTACTTCCCGCCCGGCAGCCGGGCCCGGGCGTTCGGGCTGGAGCGGGCCGGGTACTTCACCGGGCTGCCCATCGGGGTGCTCGCCGGTGGTGCCCTGGCCGAGGCGTTCGGGTGGCGGCTGGCGTTCGTGCTCATCGCCGTGCCCGGGCTCGTCGTCGCGCTGCTGTGCCTGACGATCCGCGAGCCCGTCCGCGGGATCGGCGACCACATCGGACGGCTGCAGCAGCGCACGGCGCCGGCGGTACACCAGGAGATCGAGCCGGATGCGACGCCGGTCCCGCAGCAGATCCGGCAGCTGCTGCGGATCCGGACGCTGCGCGTCGTCGTCGCCGGGTTGACGATCATGTTCTTCGGGCTCGGCGGGTTGTACTTCTGGATGCCGAGCTTCTACCAGCGCCGCTACGACCTCGACGAGGCCGCCGCGGCGGCGGTCACCGGCGGGGTCGGGCTGGTCGGGATCGTGCTCGGGATGCTGCTCGGCAGCCGGCTCGGCGACCGGTACCACGGCCGCCGGCCCGGGTGGCGGCTCACCCTCGGCGGCACCGCGTTGTTCGTCGGTACCGCCGGGCTCGCCGGCTCGCTGCTCATGCCCGCACTGGCCGCGCAGTCGGCGCTGTACCTCGTCGCGAACGCCGGGTTCTCGGCCGCGATCCCCAACCTGACCGCCGCCAACGCCGACATCGTGCCCGCCCACCGGCGGGGGATGGGCTTCGCCGTGCTCCAGCTGGTGGTGACGCTCGGCGGCGCGGCCGGGCCGTGGCTCATCGGGCTCGCCTCCGACGCCACCGGCTCGCTCACCGAGGCGTTCGCGGTGCTGCTGGTCCCGCTCGGGATCGGCGCCTGGGTCATCGTGCGGGGCCGGCGGCACTTCGACGCGGACGTGCAGGCGGCTACGACGGCAGCGCCGCCCGTACCGCGCTGAGCAGCGCGTCGGCGTCGGCGGTGGTCGTGCCGGGGTTGACGACGCAGGCGCGCAGGGCGAACGCACCGTCCACAGTGGTCCCCGCGAGGTAGGCCCGGCCGGACGCCTGGACACCCGCCAGGACCTGCCGGTTCAGCTCGTCGGACCCGGCGACCCGGAAGCACACCACGCTCAGGCCGTGGGCGAGCAGCTCCAGGTCCGGGTCGAGCTGCACGGCGGCCGCGAGGTGGGCGGCCACGGCCAGGTCGTGCTCGATGAGCGCGCGGTAGCCGGCGACGCCGAGGTGCTTGAGCAGCGCCCACACCTTGAGCGCGCGGAACGGCCGGGTCTGCTCGAAGCCGTACTCGCTGAACCACGGGTCGCCCTCGGCGCGCAGGTACGGCGGGACCAGGCTGAACGCCTCGCGCGTGACCGACGGGTCGCGCAGCAGGACCAGGCCCGCGTCGACCGGCGCGTACAGCCACTTGTGCGGGTCGAGGGAGACGCTGTCGGCCCGCGCCAGCCCGGCCCGGGCGTCGGCGAAGCGGTCGAGGAGCAGCACGGCCGGGCCGCCGTAGGAGGCGTCGACGTGCAGCCAGACGCGGTGGGCCGCGCACACGTCCGCGACCGCGGCGAGGTCGTCGACCGCGCCGGTGTTCACGGTGCCGGCCGTGGCCATCACCGCGACCGGGATGCCCACCTCCGAGTCCAGCATGCGACCGAGCATCGCCGCGTCGTCGAAGAGCCGCACGTGGTCCGAGCCGAGGCCGAGCAGTTCGGCGGCCTTGCGGGCAGAGCCGTGGCCCTCGGCGCCGAGGTACAGCACGAACGGCCGGTCGTGGCCCTGCAGCCCGCGCGCCCGCACGTCGATCCCGGCGCGCGCGGCGGCCCGGTGCCGCGCCACGGCGAACGCGGTGAGCGTCGCCGCCGAGCCGCCGCTGACCAGCAGGCCGCCGGCGCCGGGCGGGAACCCGGCCAGCTCGGCGAACCAGCGCACCACCTCCCGCTCGACGTGCACCGCGGCGTGGTCGCCGCCGGCCACGCTCGGGTTCATCGCGGCCGCGATCGCGTCGGCGGCCACGCCGAGCGGGTGCGGCGGCGAGTTGACCCAGGCGAAGAACCGCGGGTGCCCGTTGCCGAACGGGTGCGGCATGACCCGCTCGGCGATCTCGTCGAGCACCGCGCCGGCGGGCGTGCCCTCCACGGGTACCGCCGACGGCGCGAACTGCGGCGGGCGCCACACGGGACCGTCGGGCAGGTCCGCGAGGTAGCCGTGGACGAGGTCCGCGACGCGGCGGCTCAGAGCCGCATCGCCAGGTAGTAGACGCACGGTTCGCTCCCGGGGTTGGCGAAGGCGTGGCTGCGGTCGCCGGCATAGCAGGCGCTGTCGCCGGCGTGCAGCTCGAGGGGCTCCTCGTCGAGTCCACCGTCGAGGGTCAGGCGCAGGGTGCCGCGTTCGATCCCGATGTACTCCAGGGAGCCCGCACCGTGCGGCAGGAACACGCCGGCGTCGACGTGCGGGCCGAGGGTCGTGCGCATGAACTCGAACTCGACGCCGGGCAGCACCGGGCTCAGCACCCGCCGCTCCCAGCCGGCCGGGTCGCGGGCGACCTCCTGCTCGTGGTGGCGCAGCACGGTGGTGCCCGCGGGCCGCTCGTCCTGCAGCAGCCGCGCGATGCTGGTGCCGAGCCCGGTCGCGATCCGGTCGAGCACGAGCACGGTCGGGGTGCGCCCGCCCCGCTCGATCTCCGACAGCATGCTCCGGCTGACCCCGCTCGCGCCGGCGAGCGCGTCGAGGGTCAGCCCCCGCCGCTTCCGCTCCGCCCGCACCCGCTCCCCGAGCGCCCCGACGTCCACGCCTCCACTATAGTGGAATCCCGCGGCGGACGGCAGCCTCCAGGCCGGGCGGGCAGGGGGCGCCGTGGAGGGCGTCGAGGGCGAGCAGGGCCGCGCCCGCGACCGGCGGCGCGTCGAGGATCGTCAGCGTCGCCCGCGGGGACAGGGCCGCGATCCGGGCCGTCACGTCGTCGTGCAGCTGGGGGTGGCGGGCGGTGAGGACGCCGCCGCCGAGGACGACCGCGTAGGGCTCGGCGAGCAGGCCCAGGCGGTCGGCGGCGACCCGGACCAGGGCCTCGATCTCGCCGGCCAGGCGGCGCACCACCCGGGAGGCGACGCCGTCGCCGGCCGCGGCCACCGCGAACAGGACCTCGCACAGCTCGTCGAGCCGGTCGGCCGCCAGCTCGCCGAGGTGCAGGGCGACGCTGACGTCCTCCACCGTGGACCGTCCGAAGTGGAGCCGGACGGCGTCGATGAGGGCGGTGGCCGGGCCGCGGCCGTCCTCGCCGCGCGCCGCGTGGAACAGGGCGAGCGCCGCCAGGTGCTGGCCGCCGCCCCAGTCGCCGGTGAGCTGGCCCAGGGCCGGGAACCGCGACGTGCGGCCGTCGGCGCGGCGGCCCACGGCGTTGATCCCGGCGCCGCAGACCACGCCGACCGCGTCGGGCTCGGCGGTACCGGCCCGCAGCAGCGCGAACAGGTCGTTGTCGACGGTCACCCGCTCGGCCAGGCCGAGCCCGCCGACCTCGGTGTTGAGCCGCTCGACCTCGACCGGCAGGTCGGCACCGGCGACGTACACCGACAGCTGGGCGAGCGGCCGGTCCGGCGCCACCGCGCGGGCCTTGGTGACGAGCTCGGCGAGCGTCGCCAGGGCGGCCGGCCATCCGGCCGCGTGCGGGGAGGTGGTGGGGCCGGTGACCCGGGCCAGGATGCGCCCGTCGGTGTCGCCGAGCACCACGTCGGTCTTCGAGTTGCCCCCGTCGGCGGCGGCATAGAGCAGTGCCGTCACGACAGCCACGCGAGGTGGTCGCGGTTGGCGGCGAGCAGCTCGTCGGTGAGCCGGGTCGCGGTGTCGTGCTGGCCGACCAGCGGGTGCGCCAGCAGCGCGCGGTACACGCGGTCGCGGCCGCCCTTGACGGCGGCGTCGACGGCCAGCTCCTCGTACGCCGAGACGCCGGCGACCAGCCCGGCCAGCTCGGGCCGCAGCGGCGGGGCCGGCACCGGCCGGGCGCCCTGCGCGCCGACCCGGCAGGTGACCTCGATGACCGCGTCGTCGGCCAGGAACGGCAACGTGCCGTCGTTGCGGACGTTGACCGCGTGGATGCCGCCGTCGTCCTGGTGCAGCGACGCGATGAGCCCGACGGCGGCCTCGGAGTAGAACGCGCCGCCGCGCTGGCCGAGCAGCTCGGGCTTGGTGGAAAGCGCCGGGTCGCGGTACATCGTCAGCAGCTGCCGCTCGATCTCGGCCACCCGTTCGCCGCGGGTCGGCTGCCCGAGCTCCTCGCGGACGACCTCGTCGTGGCAGTAGAAGTACCGCAGGTAGTACGACGGCACGTTGCCGAGCGCCGTCAGGACGTCCGGCGGGAGCTGTACCTCGGCCGCGATCGCGTCCCGGTGCGCGGCGAGCAGCTCGGGCAGCCGGTCGACGCCGTCGACGTAGGCCGCCCGCTCCCACGTGAGGTGGTTGAGGCCGACGTGGTCCAGCGTCACCGCCTGCGGGTCGACGCCGAGCTGCGCGGCGAAGCGGCGCTGGAAGCCGATCGCCACGTTGCACAGCCCGGCGGCGCGGTAGCCGTGGTCGAGCAGCGCGCGGGTGACGATGCCGACCGGGTTGGTGAAGTTGACGATCCACGCGCCGGGGTCGGCCCGGCGGGCGATGTCGAGCACCACCGGGACCGTGCGCAGCGCCTTGGCGAAGCCGCCGGCGCCCGTCGTCTCCTGGCCCACGCAGCCGCACCCGAGCGGGAACGTCTCGTCGCTGATGCGGGCCGCCTGCCCGCCGACCCGCAGCTGGATCACGACCGTCGCCGCGCCGGCGAGGGCGTCGTCGACGTCGGACGTCCAGCGCAGCGTGGCCGCGCTGCCGTGGGTGCGCAGCAGCCGCTGCGCGAAGGCCCCGACGACGGCGAGCCGCTCGGCCGCCGGGTCCAGCAGCACGATCTCCGACGCGAACGGCGCCAGCCGCGCGAACCCGTCGATCAGCTCGGGCGTGTAGGTGGAGCCGCCGCCCACCACCGCGATCTTCAACCCTTGACTCCTGTCACTGTTCACCGGTCGCTTGGAGCGCGCGTCGAGCGTAGTAGCGTCTCGCGGACCGCGAGGACCGCCGCGTCGGCCGCGCCGAGCAGGGGCGCGTCGTCGTCGACGGTGCTGGCCACGACCGCCGTCTCCAACGGCGCGGCCCGCGCCATGGCCTTGGCGACCGCCTCGGCCAGTGGCGCGCCGCCGGCCCGGCCGGTCTCGCCGCCGAGCACGACGAGGGGCGGGTCGAGGATCGCCACCACGGCGGCCAGGCCGGGCGTGATCCGCTCGGCGAGCGCGCCGAGGTACGCGGCGCTGCCGGCCCCGTGTTCGGCCGCGAGCGCGGCGACGGCCTCGGGGCCGACGAGCGCGTGGAAGTCGCCGGTCCCCATCGGGATGTAGCCGACCTCGCCGGCGCCGCCCCGGGCGCCGCGCAGCAGCCGGCCGTCGCCGAGGTCGATCGCCAGGCCGAGGCCGCCGGCGCCGAGCCACAGCAGCGCGAACGCGCCGGCCCCGCGGGCCGCGCCGTGCGCCCGCTCGGCCCGGGCGGCCAGGTTGACGTCGTTGTCGATCTCGACCGGCGCGCCGGCCGCGCGCGCGAGGTCGTCGACGAGCCCGGGCCGGCTCCAGCCGGGCACGTCCACGTGGTGAATGACCCGGTCGCGGGGGTCGAATGCGCCGGCGACCGCGAGGTGCACGTGCGCGACCGGCCCGCGGCCCACATCCGCGGCGGCGCACAGCGCGTCGATCGTCTCGCCGACCGCCGCGACCGGGTCGGTCCGGGTGAAGTCGACCGGCCGGGCGATGCGGCCGCGCCGCTCGCCGCGCAGGTCGTGCAGGGCCGCGGTGACCGACGGCGCGCCGCTGCCGGCGGTGTCGCGCACGGAGATCGCGACGGCGTAGGCGGCGTCCGCGTCGACCGCGTAGACCTCCGCGTTCGGCCCGGGGCGGCCGGTCTCCTCGCCGGCGACGACGACCAGCCCGGCCTCGGTGAGGCGGCGGACCGCCTCCGAGACGGTCGGCTTGGACAGGCCGGTGAGCTGCTTGAGCTCGGCGCGCGTCAGCCGGCCGCGGTCGAGCAGGAAGCCGAGGGCGGCGGCCTCGTTGAGCGCCTTGAGCAGCTTGGAGGAGCCTCCGACGACCACGGCTCGCTCCTCCGCACTAATAGGAAAACTGCTTAACAGTTGCCGAGAAAGGTAAGGGCCGCGCTGGCATCGTGTCAACAGTCCCATGCGTCGCGCGTGGCAGAATCGTGCGGTGCAGGTCGCGATGCTGGGCGCCTTCGAGGTTCGCACGGACAGCGGCGTCCTCGCCGACGTGCCCGGCGCCCGCCTGCGCGCCCTGCTCGCCGCCCTCGCCCTCGACCCCGGGCGCGTGGTCCCGAAGGCGACGCTCGTCGACTGGCTCTGGGGCGAGCGCCCGCCCGCCGACGCCGCGAACGCGTTGCAGCGCCTGGTGTCCCGGCTGCGCAAGGCGCTGCCGGACGGCGCCGTCGAGGGGCACACCGACGGCTACCGGCTGCGCGTCGAGCCCGCCGACGTCGACACCGCCCGGTTCGAGCGCCTCCTCGCCCAGGCCCGCGCCGTGCAGGGTGCGCACCGGGTGCGGCTGCTGCGCGAGGCCCTCGGCCTGTGGCGCGGTGGCGCCATGCAGGACGTCGGCCTGCCGGACAGCGCGGCGTTCGACGCGGCCGTCACCCGGCTCGACGGGCTGCGGCTGACCGCCCTGGAGGAGCTCTACGACGCCGAGGCCGGCCTCGGCCGCGGCGCGGAGCTGGTCGCGGAGCTGACCGACCTGGTGGCCGCGCACCCGCTGCGGGAGCGGCTCGTCGCCGCGCTGATGCGGGCCCTCGCCGCGGCCGGCAGCAACGCCGAGGCGCTGCTGGTGTACGAGCGCACCCGCGACGCCCTGGCCGCCGCGCTCGGCGTCGACCCGGCACCGGAGCTGGCCGCGCTGCACGTCGCGCTGCTGCGCGGCGAGGTCGGCCGGCGGGCCGAGCTCACCGGCGACCGCCGGACCAACCTGCGCGCCGAGCTGACCAGCTTCGTCGGCAAGGACGCCGACGTCGCCGCGCTGCGCCACCTCGTCGCCGGGCACCGGCTCACCACGCTGGTCGGGCCGGGCGGCTCGGGCAAGACCCGGCTGGCCACGGAGACCGCGCGCACGCTGCTCGACGACCTGCCGGACGGGGCCTGGCTGGTGGAGCTGGCCCCCGTCGGCGCGGACGGTGACGTGGCGCAGTCGGCGCTCGCCGGGCTCGGCCTGCGCGACGCGCTGCTCGGCGGGCCGCCGCAGGCCGAGCCGGTGGAGCGGCTCATCGCGGCGCTGCGCGACCGGGAGGCGCTGCTCATCCTGGACAACTGCGAGCACGTGATCGAGTCGGCGGCGGCGTTCGCGCACCGGCTGCTCGGCGAGTGCCGGCGGCTGCGCGTCCTGGCGACGAGCCGGGAGCCGCTCGGCATCACCGGCGAGGCCCTGTGGCCGGTCGCGCCGCTGGCCGTGCCGGACCGCGACGCCGGCCCCGGCGAGATCGAGGCCGCGCCGGCCGTGCGGCTGCTGCGGGACCGCGCGGCCGCGGTACGCCCGGACCTCACGGTCGACGCCGGCACCCTGGCGACCATGGCCCGCGTCTGCCGGGCCCTCGACGGCATGCCGTTCGCGATCGAGCTGGCCGCGGCCCGGCTGCGCACCATGTCCCTGGACCAGCTCGCGAACCGGCTCGACGACCGGTTCCGGCTGCTCACCGGCGGCAGCCGCACCGCGCTGCCGCACCACAAGACGCTGCGCGCGGTGGTCGACTGGAGCTGGGAGCTGCTCACCGACGCCGAGCGGGTGGTCCTGCGCCGGCTCGCCGTGTTCGCCGGCGGGGCGGGCCTGGAGGCGGCCGAGCGGGTCTGCGCCGGCGCCGGGGTCGAGCCGGAGCAGGTGCTCGAGCTGCTCACCGCGCTGGCCGAGAAGTCGCTGCTGATCGCCGGGGGCGACGGCGCGCCGCGGTACCGGATGCTCGAGACCATCAAGGAGTACGCCGGGCACCGCCTCGCGGAGGCGGGGGAGAGCGACCTGGCGCGCCACGCGCACCTCGCCTGGTGCACCGAGCTCGCCGAGGCCGCGGACCCGCAGCTGCGCCGCGCCGACCAGCTGGCGTGGCTCGCCACGCTCGAGCTCGAGCACGACAACATCGCCGCCGCGATGCGCGGCGCGCTCGCGGCCGGCGAGGCGCACGGAGCGATGCGGCTCGCGGCGGGCGCCGGCTGGTACTGGTGGCTCGGCGGCCACAAGGCCGAGGGCATGGAGCTGCTCACCGCGGCCACCACGGCCCGGGGCGAGGTGCCCGACGGGGTGCGGGCCACGGTGTACGCGCTCGTCGTGCTCTTCGTGGGCTCCGGGCGGGGCGACGAGCACACGGCGGCGGAGTGGATCCGCGAGGCGTACCGGCTCGGCCGGCGCAGCGGGTCCAGGGACCCGCGCGTGGCGTTCGCCGCCCCGCTGGAGCGCATGCTGCACGCGCCGGACGAGATCCTGCCCGCGTTCGAGGCGCTGCTGGAGCACGAGGACCCGTGGGTGCGCGCACTGGCCCAGCTGCACCTCGGCAAGACGCGGATCATGCGCGGCTACGGCGGACGCGACGCGGATGCGCACCTCGAGACGGCGCTCGCCAGGTTCCGGGCGATCGGCGAACGGTACGGGATCTCGTTCGCGCTGACCGAGCTGGCGGACCGGATCGCCATGCGCGGCGAGCTCGCCGGTGCGTGCGAGCTCTACGAGCAGGCGATCGCGGTCATCACCGAGGTCGGTGCCCTCGACGACCTCATCCGGATGCGGTCGCACCAGGCGGTGCTGTACTGGCTGCTCGGCGACCCGGAGGCCAGCACGGCCGCCATCGCCGAGGCGCGCCGCCGGGCGCAGCGGGTCACCTGGCCGGACGCGCTGGCCGAGCTGGCGCTGGCCGAGGCGATGCTCGCCCGCTGGCGCGGTGACGCCGAGGAGGCCCGCCGGCAGCTCGGTGTCGCGATGACCCGGTTCGGCGCCGAGGCGGAGCGCCCGTACGTCCGCGCCGCGCGGCACGATCTGCTCGGCTACCTCGCCGGCGACCTCGGCGAGGCCCGGGCGTGCCGCGCGGCGGCCTGCGCGGCGGCCGCCGAGGCGGGGCACCTGTTGTCGATCGCGCAGGTGCTCGTCGGGGTCGCCGACCTCGCGCTGCGCCGCGAGCAGTACGAGCAGGCCGCGCGGCTGCTCGGGGCGAGCGCCGGCGTGCGGGGGCTCGAGGACCGCTCCAACCCCGACGCGGCCCGCATCGAGCGGGCCGCCCGGCAGCACCTCGGCGACGCGGGGTTCGCCGCGGCGGTGCGGGAGGGCACCGCGACGGGCTGGGACCGGCTGGCCGCGGCGACGCTCGCCGCGTAGCTCAGTCCACGAAGTCGAACGACGAGGGGTAGGCGTCGTACCCCTGGGTCACGATGTCGTGCTGGGTGGAGCCCTCGTACGACGATGCTCCCGCGCTGATCTCGATGATCACGTGGCCGCCGGAGGCCAGGGTGATCCGGCCGGCGTGGACGGCCGCGGTGCACACGGACGAGTCCGTGGTGTACGGGCCGGAGCCCCACACCGTGATGATCGTGCCGTCGGCCGGGCAGTCGTAGCCGATCGTCTTGCCGGGGCTCCCGGCGAACTCCTCGGCGTTGGAGTCCCACCGGACGTCCGGGTACTCCACGTCGGCGGTGACCGAGGACTGCCCGCCGTCGCCGCCGCTGCCCCCGTCGCCGCCGTCGCCCGTGTCGAACAGGCGCAGCGCGCCGTACACGCCGGCGCCGGCCACGGCGAGGACCGCGACCAGCAGGCCCACGAGGAGGGCCGGGCTGCGCCGCTTCGCGGCCGCCGTCGAGGGGCCGCCGGGGATCGTGGGCGGGAACGTGGGCGGGAACGTGGGCGGCGCGGGGCGCGGCGGGGGCGGCGACTGGTAGGTGCCGGGCGGCGGGGACGCCGGGTACGAGGTCACCGGGGCGGCCGCGAAGCCGGGGGAGACCGGGGCGTTGGCCAGGTGCGGGCCGGGCGAGGCGGGCACGGCCGAGGTCGGGTACGGCGCGCCGGACACCGACGCCGAGGCCCGCGCGGGCGGAGGCGGCGTCGGCATCGAGGCTGGGGGCGCGGAGGCCGGGGAGGCGTATGACGGCGGCCCGGACGCCGGAGGCGCGTAGGACGGCGGTGGGGCGAACGACGGCGGGGCGGACGCCGGGGACGCCGGGAACGGTGGCGCGGACGACGGGGTGGGGCCCGACAGGTTCGCGGCGCCGACCGCGCCCTGGGCGACCACCAGCTCCGGCTGCTCGACCACCGTCGGGGCGATCCCGAGGGCCTGGTGCAGCAGCGTCGCGACGAGCGGGATCCGGCTGCCGCCGCCCACCAGGAACACGCCCGCGATGTCCGCCGGGGTCAGGCCGGCCGTGGCGACGGCGGCGCGGGAGGCGGTCACCGTGGCGGTCAGGATCGGGCGGGCGAGCTGCTCGAACTGGTCCCGGCCGAGCGGGACGTCGGTGTCGTACGCCGGCAGGTGGATCATCGTCGCCGCGGTGCGCGACAGCATCTCCTTCGCGGCCCGCACGTCGTCCCACAGCATCCGGCTGGCCCGCCGCTCCGCGCTGGTGGTGGGGTGGACGAGCCGGTTCCAGGCGGCCGGGTCCCGGCCGGCGTGCGCCGCGCCGAGGTAGCCGACGATCGCCGCGTCGATGTCGAGGCCGCCGCTGGTGCTGAGGCCCTCGGTCGCCAGGACCGTGAACGCGCCCGCCCCGTGACGGACCACGGAGGCGTCGAAGGTGCCGGCGCCCAGGTCGTAGACGAGGAACGCGGAGCCGGGCGGGGCCGCGTCGCCGACCATCGTCCAGAACACGTGCGCGGCGGCGACCGGCTCGGGCACCAGCGTGACGGCGCCGAGCCCGGCCCGCTCGGCCGCGGCGAGCAGCACCCCGCGGCGGGTCTGCGCCCACGCGGCCGGGCAGGTGACGGTGACCGGGCCGAGCTGCCCGCCGGAGACCCGCCGGGCCTCGCCGGCGACCCGGGCGAGCACCGCGGCGATCAGGTCGGCGGTCGGCCGCTCCCGCTCGCCGAGCAGCACGGCGGCCTCGTCGATGCGGCGCTTGGGGTTGGGCTCGAAGCGCTCCGGGCTGATCCGCGCCGCGTGCACCGCGTCGCGCCCGACCAGCAGCCCGTTGCCGGGGTCGTCGTACACCGACGAGGGCAGGGTCGGCGACCCGTCGAAGAGCAGCGGGCGCACGTGCCCGTCGGGCCAGGCCAGCATCGCCACGGTGTTCGAGGTACCGAAGTCGACCCCGAGCCGGTACCCTCGCACGTCCACGACGCCCAATATACGGATCGCCACCGGCCTGGATATCCGTCCGATCGGCTCCAGCGACCTGTACGGAGCGGTGAGTGAACCGTCGTGAATGATGCCTCAGTGTGCTGCGATCGTCAGTGCACCATGCACGGGTCGTCTTCACTACCTGTAGTTCAACGACTACCCTGAATGCGTACGGCCCGGCGGGAGGGGAAGGCAGCAGATGGTCAAGAAGATCCTCAGATGGGGCGGCCTCGCGTTCCTGGTGTTCTTCATCGCGTACCGCCCGCAGTCGGCGGCGAACATCGTCTCGTCGATCGGCGGTGGCCTGCTCGACATCGCCAACGGGTTCGGGGAGTTCTTCGCCAGCGTGTTCAACAGCTAGTCGCCCGCACCGGCCTCAACGGTACGGCCGGTCAGCGGAAGAGGGCGTTCGCGGCCAGGGTGAGCAGGACCGACAGCAGCAGCGAACCCAGGATCATCAGCAGGCAGCCCGGGCCGCCGCCCAGCGGGCGGATCTCGACGTTGCCGATGCGCACCCGTCCAGTGTCGCTCAGCCGGCCAGCCAGCGCTCGGGGAGGGCGCCGCCGACGAAGCCCGCGTAGCGGCCGCCCGCCGGGAGGCCGGCCAGGACACGCAGCTCGGGCGGCAGGGCGCGCAGGCCCGGCGCGCCCAGGGCGAGGGCGTGGTGGTCGGCGGGGCGCAGCCAGGGCAGCAGGTGCTCGGCGATCAGGGCGCGGCGGGGCGCGGACGCGCGGTTGTGGCCGGCGCCGTGCCACAGTCGGCCGCTGTACACCAGGGCGCTGCCGGCCGGCATCTCGGCCGGCACGAGCTGCGACGGGTCGGGGCGGCGGCCCGCCGGCCAGCGGTGGCTGCCGGGGGCGACCAGCGTGGCGCCGTTGGCGGCGGTGAAGTCGTCGAGCGCCCAGATGACGTTGACCTCGGCCTCGACGTCGCGCGGCAGCGGGTACACCCCGGCGTCGAAGTGCGGCACCTGCGCGCCCTGGCCCGGGTCGACGGCCGAGAGGAACAGCATGCCGAACTGGTGCTCGGCGCCCAGCCGCTCGGCGACCAGCGCCCGCACGGCCGGGTGCAGCAGCAGCGGTGTGAACGCGCCCGGGTCGGCCAGGAGGTTGTACACGCGGCGGGTGCGCCGGCCGTCGAAGTCGTTGTCGCTCCACGGCACGCCCTGCAGCAGGGCGTCGGCGTGGGCCCGGGCGGCCGCCAGCCCGGCGGCGGGCAGCAGCTCCGGCAGGATCACGTAGCCGTCGGCGTCCATGTGTCCAGAGGGTAGCCGTAGGAGAGGTCGGCGTGGCCCGAGGAGAGGACGTCCTCCCGCCAGTACCGTCCACATCGGACACAGCGGTGCACCGCCCGGCCCCACCCCTCCGACGACACCGGCGACAGCAGCGGACGGACCCGCGACCAGGTGCCGGCCAGGCGCACCGCCTCCCACTGCGCCCGCGGCGGGCGGAACCGCTCGTGGCGGCACTCGCAGGTGACCGGCGGCGGGAGGTACAACTCGTGTCTGGCCCAGGCGAGGACCTGCGCGGTCTTGCGCCGGGACCGCCGGCCCCGGGCCGAGCGCTCGTGGCGAGCCGCCAGCGGGGCCCCGTCGACAGCGGGATGGACCAGGGCGCACGCCAGCGCGTCGTGGGCGTGGTACGGCCGGCCCCGGTCGTAGGCGTGCTCGGCGGCCGCCCGGACCGGACCGGCGGCGTAGCGGCCCTCAGCCGCGAGGGCCAGCCGGGCCAGCTTGGTGACCCGGCTCGGGAACAGCCCGTGGGCGACCGGGTCGCCGGGCGCGCCGAGCGCGAACGACCGCACGGAAGCCTCGGCCCGCGCGGGCACCGGTGGCACCGGACCCTCCGGCGGGAACGGCTGCCGGAGGAACCCGAGCAGCTCCTGTACCGCCGGATCGTAGCCGAGCGCCGAGCGCACCAGCGGCAGCAGCGCAGGCCCGGCCGCCGCGCCCGCCAGCAGCAGCCGCTCCACCGGCAGCCCGGGCAGCACCGCCCACGCCGCCGCCGGTTCGAGCACGTCGAGCACCCAGAAGCCGCACGTGCGCGGCCGCAGGGCCAGCAGCTGCCGCTCGACGGCGTCGTCGATCATCACGACGGTCACCACGGCGCCCAGCGTAAAGTGTGACCCGATGACCGGCGGGGCGGAGTTCGCGAAGCTGCGGCGCACCTCCGCCGCGGCCGACGCCGTCCGCGCCCTCCAGGAGATGATCGTCGACGGCCGGCTCGTGCCCGGCCAGCGCCTGCCGCCCGAGCGGGAGCTCAGCGAGCTGCTCGGGATCAGCCGCCCCACCCTGCGCGAGACGATCCGCTCCCTGGTGAGCATGAACATCCTGGAGAGCCGCCACGGCGCCGGCACGTTCGTCGCGTCGCTCGACACGGCCGCCCTGCTCGAGCCGCTGCAGTTCGTGATGGCCCTCAACGAGCGGACCATGGACGAGCTGTTCGAGGCCCGCCTGGTCCTCGAGCCGGCCCTCGCCGCGCTCGCCGCCGAGCGGGCCGGCGCCGAGCAGGTCGCGGCGCTGCGGGCCGCGCTCGACGACCCCGACCCGCTCGTCGCCGACGTGCGCCTGCACGCGCTGCTCGCCGAGGTCGCCGGCAACGCGCTGCTGGCGGCGATGCTGCAGACCCTGGCGACGCTCGGCCGCTCCAGCCGGGCCCGCACCGCGCAGCGCCCCGGGGTACTGGAGGGCACCGCCGCCGACCACGCGGCGATCGTCGCCGCCGTCGAGGCCCGCGACCCGGCCGCCGCCCGCGCGGCGATGACCGACCACCTGAGCCGGATCGCCCGGGCCGCCCGTCTTTCGAATACCGTTCACATTCCGGGGGGCGGCCCGTAGGTTGTCGGCGTGATCGCGCGCGGCACGGTGGCCCTCTCGTACGTCCTGTTCGTCCTGGTGGGCCTCGGCGCCGGCGTGAACGGCGTGGTCCTGCTGCCCCAGCTGCACGACTACGACGTCGACCGCACCCTGTTCGGCCTGGTCTTCGTCGCCGGCTCGGCCGGGTTCGTGGCGGCCGGCGCGGTCACCGGTCCGTTCGTGCACCGCTGGGGCTGCCGGGCCGCGCTGCTGCTCGGCGTCGCCACCTACGTGCTCGGCGGGCTGTACATCGCGACCCGCCCGCCGTTCGCCGCGTTCGTCCTGGTCCAGCTGCTCGCCGGGTTCGGCACCGGGCTGCTCGAGTCGATCCTCAACGCGTACGTCGCGGCGCTGCCCGAGGCGACCGGCCGGCTCAACCGGCTGCACGCGTTCTTCGGCGCCGGCGCCCTGCTCGGGCCGCTGCTGGCGACCTGGATGCTGCGGTTCACCACCTGGCCGATCGTGTTCCTCGCCCTCGCCGGGGTGGCGGTGCCGCTCGGCCTGGCCGTCGCCGCGCTGTTCCCGGGCCGGGCCGCCGACCCCGCCGTGGCCGTGAGCGAGGCGCACACCGGGCGGCGGCTGCTCGGGCCGGCGCTGCGCAGCCGGGTCGTGCTGCTCGGTTCGCTGCTGCTCACCGTGTACGTCGGGCTCGAGATCGGCGTCGGGAACTGGGCCTACAGCTACCTCGTCGAGGCGCGATCGGTCACCGCCACGGCCGCCGGCGCGACGATCAGCCTCTACTGGCTGGGGCTGACCCTGGGGCGGTTCGTGCTCGGCTCGGCGGCGACGCGGGCCGGGCTGACGGCCGCCGGCCTGATGTACGGCTGCCTCGCCGGCATCACCGTGGCCGCCGCCCTGACCTGGGCGCTGCCCGGGACGGTGCCGCTCGCGGCCGGGTTCGCGCTGCTCGGGTTCTTCCTCGGCCCGGTGTTCCCGACCGCGATGGTCGTCGTCCCGCCGCTCGCCGGCCCCGGCCTGGCCCCGACCGCGATCGGCGTCATGAACGCCGGCTCCGTCGTCGGCGGCGCCGCGCTGCCGTGGCTCGCCGGTGCGGTGACCCAGGGGTACGGCGCCTGGACGCTCATGCCCTTCGCGCTGGTGCTGGCGTTCGCGCAGCTCGCCGTGTGGTGGCCGGTCGCGGCCGGGTCGCCGTTGACGACCCGGCCGCGGCAGGAGGAGCTACGCAGCGCGTAGCTCGTCGAGCAGCGTGGGGCGCTGCGGCGCCCAGCCGAGCGAGCGGGCCTTCGCGCCGGAGGCCTGCTGGTCCAGCAGCAGCGCGTCGGCGAACAGCGGCCCGAACCGCTCCCGGGACGCCTCGACCGGCTCGGCGGCGACGCCGTCCGGCCCGGCGGCCGCCTCGGCGATCTCCCGGACCGTCGGGCTGGCCCCGGACACCGCCAGGAGCCGGCCCAGCGGCTCACCGCGGGTGGCGACCAGCGCGTACAGCGCGGCGGCGTCGTCGACGTGGATCGTCGTCCAGTGCTGGCTGCCGTCGCCGACCAGCCGGACCCGGCCGGCCTCGTCGCGGCCGGGCAGGAGCACACCGGCGGGGATGCCGCCGCCCGCGCCGTACACGATGCCGGGCGTGACGATCGTCGCGGCCAGGTCGGCGTCGAGCACCGTCGCCTCCACCGGCAGGCGCCAGGCGGTCAGCGCCGGCGGCCGCAGCGCCGAGTCCTCGGCGATGTCCGCGTTGTCGCCGTAGAGCCACACACCGCTGGTGTGCACGTAGGGCCGGCCGGTCCCGCCGAGGGCCTGCACGGCCGCCGCGACGACAGCCCGGTCGAGGCGTTCGGTGTCGGGCCCGCCGGTCGCGGCGAGGTGCACGACGGCGTCGGCGGCGGCGAAGCGCTCCGCCGTCCACGCCACGTCGAAGGCGTCGCCGACGGCGGCGTCGGCGCCGTGCTTGCGCACCTTCGCCGCCGCGTCCTCGGTCCGCACGAGGGCGGTGACGTCATGCCCGGTCGCGGCCAGCCGCCGCACCAGCGCGGAACCGATGTACCCGGTCCCGCCGGTCAACACGATCTGCATGCGCCTGACGCTAGAGCGCCGTGCCGGATGGCGTCTCGTGATGCTGATCGCGACGACCACCGGGAATATTCACGGGGGCTGCTCCACCCCGAACCGCGCCGCGCGCGACCTCGCGCCGGAGCGGTCACGGCCGGCATCGTGTCGGCCTCCTGGCGCTCGACCTTGTGGAGGGTTCCCGCGCCAATCGAAACGTCAGACGTCGGTTGAGCGTTTTGGTTACCCCTGCGTGCGCCGGGCAGTGGTTGCAGATGACCTACCGCATGGATCGAAAGACGCTCGGCGCGGCGGTGCTGGCCGCCGCGGGGGCCGGAGCCGGCGTGGCACTCGCCCGGTCGCTGCGGGAGGGCACCCCGCCGGCCGGGGAGCAGGCGTGGACGGTGCGCGCAACGGGCGAGGCCCGCCCGACCGCCGAGGCCACCGCCACGTTCGTCGGCACCGCCACCGTGCTGCTGCGCCTCGGCGCGTTCACCCTGCTCACCGACCCGAACTTTTTGCACCTGGGCCAGCGGGCCTACCTGGGGTACGGCATGTGGAGCCGGCGGCGCACCGAGCCGGCCCTGCCGGTCGACGAGCTGCCGCCCCTCGCCGCGGTCGTGCTGTCGCACCTGCACGGCGACCACTTCGACCGGGTCGCGCGGCGCGGGCTGCCGCGCGACGTGCCGGTGCTCACCACCCGCCCGGCCGCCCGGCGGCTGCAGCGGTGGCGGTTCGGCGAGGCGGTGGGCCTGGCCGACTGGCAGAGCGCCACCTTCTCGGCCGGCGGCGGCGAGACGCTGCGGGTGACCGCGGTCCCGGCCCGGCACGGCCCGGCCGGGGTGCACCTGGCGATGCCGGTGACGATGGGCAGCGTCATCGACTGGCAGCCCGCCGACGGCCGGCGCCTGCGGCTGTACGTGAGCGGTGACACGCGGTACAGCCACCGCGTCCTGCGCGAGATCCCGGAGCGCTTCGGCGGCATCGACGCGGCCCTGCTCCACCTCGGCGGCACCCGCCTCCTGGGTGCCCTGGTCACCATGGACGCCCGCGACGGTGTGGCCCTGTCCCGCCTGCTCGACCCGCGCCGGATCGTGCCGATCCACTACGACGACTACCCGGTGTTCCGTGAGCCGCTGTCGACCTTCCTGCAGCTGGCCGAGCTGTCCGGCCTGGGCGGCGCGGTCCGCCCGGTGGTCCGCGGCCAGACGGTCGACCTGACGGAGTGAGCCGCCGGCCCTAACTTGATCTTTAACCTGGGGTGGTTGACGTCGGCCCCTGGTTGGTGATGGAAACAG
>NZ_JBEXCY010000167.1:0-25370 GCF_040605515.1 Dactylosporangium sp. NPDC005572
CACCAAGGCGGGTGAGCACCGGGTTGGAACTCTGCACGATCAGCCTCCAGGGGCGTCGCATTCACAAGTACGACCAGCGTACCGCGAATGGGCACCATACAGCGCAACGTGCCGGTGCGGGGTGTGCCCGGGGCGGGGGTCGAACCCGCACGCCTCGCGGCAGCCGCTTTTAAGGCGGCCGTGTCTGCCGTTCCACCACCCGGGCGGGGAAAACGCGCTCTCACGGTAGCCCGTCCGGCGAACCATCAACACCGACAAGGGGACGGCCGTTACTGTCGTCCGGGTGACCAGCGGCCCACAGACCGACGAGGCGGTGGTGGCGCCGTCAGCGTCATCAACATCAACCGCTCCGCCGTTGCGCAAACGGCGCCGATGGCCTATGGACGCCGGTGTGGCACTGCTCTTCGCGGTGGCCGCCGCCCTGCTGACCAGCGGCCTGTGGCCCGACCCGGCCCGCCGGGCGCTGGCGCTGAACCCGAACGACCAGGCGCTCGACGAGTGGTTCCTCGCCTACGCCACCCGAGCGTACCGCGGCGACTTCTCGCTGGTCACCGGAATGCTGAACGCCCCGGACGGGGTGAACCTGCTGTGCAACGCGTCACTCGTCGGCCTGGGGCTGCTCTTCGCGCCGGTCACGCTCGCCTTCGGCCCGCAGTACACCTTCATCGTCGTCGTCGCCGTGAACCTCGCGGCGACGGGGACGGGCTGGTACCTGCTGCTCGCCCGGACCGCCGGCCTGCACCGGCCGGCGGCGCTGGTCGGCGGGGCCTTCGCCGGGTTCGCGCCCGGGATGGTGTCGCAGTCCAACGGGCACCTGCACATCACCGCCGCGTGGCTGGTGCCGCCGATCGTGTGGTGCGTGGTGCGGCTGGCCACCGATCCGCTCGCCGCCGCGGGCCGCACGATCCGGCGCGGCCTGCTGCTCGGCGCGCTGGTGACGGCTCAGTTCTTCGTCGGGGAGGAGGTGCTGTTCCTCACCGCGGTCGGGCTCGCGCTGTTCTGCCTGACGTTCTGGCTGCTGCGCCGGCCCCCGGTGGCCCGCCTGGCGGCCGGGCTCGCGATCGGCGGCGCCCTCGCCACGCTCCTGCTCGCGTACCCGCTGTGGCTGCAGTTCCACGGCCCGCAGTCGGTCGACGGCGGCGTGTTCCTGCCCCGGTTCTACTCGGCCGACCTGCACGCCTTCACCGCCGTCTCGCCGCTGTCGCTGGCCGGCGACGACAGCGCCGAACGGCTGGCGAGCGGCCCCGCGGAGTACACCACCTTCTTCGGCTGGCCGGTCCTGCTGGTCGTGGCCGGCGGCGCGGTCTGGCTCCGGCGCCGGCCGACGGTCCCGGCCGCGGCGGTGACGGCGCTGGTGCTGTGCCTGCTCGCGCTCGGGCCGCGGGTCGTGGCCGGCCGCGAGCAGACCGACCTGTGGGGGCCGTTCGCGCTGCTCGACGGCCTGCCGGTGGTCGATTCGGCGCTGCCGACCCGGTTCGCGCTGGCCGCGATCCCGCTGCTGGCCTACATCCTGGCCCGGGTCGTGGACGCCGCCGTCGCCCGGACCGGGACGCTGCGGCTGCTCGTGCCGGTCGCGGTCGTGGCCGCGCTGGCGCCGCTGGCCCCGGTGCCGCTGCCCACCCAGGAGCGGCCGGCCGCCCCGCGGTTCTTCACCGAGGGGTACTGGCGCAGCTTCGCCCCGGCGGGCGGCACGATCGTCCCGGTGCCGCTGCCCGACTCGAGGGACCCGCAGGCGATGCGCTGGGCGGCCGCCACCGGCGTGGGCTTCGCCACCCCGCAGGGCTGGTTCATCGGGCCCTACGGCCGCGACGGCCGGGCCGCGGTCGGGATCTACCCCCGGCCGACGGCCCAGCTGCTCAAGCGGGCGGCCCAGACCGGCGCCGCGCCGGACCTCACCGACGGGCACCGGGTGGCGCTGCGCCGGGACATCGCCTACTGGCGTGCCTCGGCGTTCGTGCTCGCCGACCGGCAGCCCGGCCACGCCGCGCTGAAGGCGACGCTGGACGGGCTGCTCGGCCCGGGCGAGCGGGTCGCCGACGTCTGGGTCTGGCGCACCGGTTCCGCCTAGGCGGCCAGCCGCTCCGAGGAACGGACCGGCAGCGGGATCGGCTGGGTGACCTCGGTGAAGGCCTCCCGCGGCTCGTGCAGCGAGCCCAGCGCGACGACCTCGCGGCGCAGGACGAGCTGGAGCGTCCAGTCGACCAGCACCCGGATCTTCCGGTTCAGGGTCGGGATGCGGCTCAGGTGGTACGTGCGGTGCATGAACCACGCCGGGATCCCGCGCACCTTCACGCCGTAGACCCGCGCCGCGCCCTTGTAGAGGCCGAGGCCGGCGACCGAGCCGACGTGCTTGTGCTTGTAGTCGACCGGCCTGCGGCCGCGGACCACGGCCGCGATGTTGTCGGCCAGCCGCGACGCCTGGCGCACCGCGTGCTGCGCGCTCGGCGAGCACAGCGTGGCCGGGTCGTCGGCGGTCAGGTCGGGCACCGCGGCGCAGTCGCCGGCGCTCCAGGCGCCCTCGACCACGTTGCCGTCGGGGTCGACCACCTGGAGCGTCGGCTTGCAGGTGATCGCGCCGCGCGGGCTGCGCGGCAGGTCGGTGTCCTCCAGCATCGGGTGCGGCTTGACGCCGGCGGTCCAGACGATGGTGTCGGCCTCGAACCTGTCGCCGTCGGAGAGCTCGACGAGCCCGTCGACGCACGACTCGAGCCGCGTGCCCAGCCGGATGTCGATGTTGCGCTTCGTGAGCTGGACGACCGTGTAGGCGCCCATCTCCGCGCCGACCTCGGGCAGGATCCGGTTGGCCGCCTCGACGAGGACGAAGTGCACCTCGTCCGTCGGGATCTCCGGGTAGTACCGCAGGGCGCCGCGGACCATGTCCTCCATCTCGGCGAGCGCCTCGATGCCGGCGTAGCCGCCGCCGACGAACACGAACGTCAGCGCGCGCCGGCGGGTCGCCGGGTCGGTCGTGGTGACCGCCACGTCGAGCCGGTCGAGGACGCTGTTGCGCAGGAAGATGGCCTCGCCGATGGTCTTGAAGCCGACCGCCTGCTCGCGCAGGCCGGGGATCGGCAGCGTGCGGGACACCGAGCCGGGGGCGACGACGATGTGGTCGTACGGCACCTCGCGGGCCGGGCCGATGATCGGCTGGACGATCGCGACCTTCCGCGCGTGCTCGATGCTGGTCACCGTGCCGGACAGCACGTGGCAGCGCTTGAGCTCGCGGCGCAGCGGCACGACCGTGTGCCGCGGGGAGATGTTGCCGGCCGCCGACTCGGGCAGGAACGGCTGGTACGTCATGTGCGGCTGGGGGTCGACGACAGTGACCTCAGCCTCGTGGAGGTGGAGCTTCTTCGACAGGCGGAGGGCGGCGTACAGCCCGACGTGCCCGGCGCCGACGATCAGGATTCGCTTCGCAGCCACGCGTCAACGCTAGCCACTTCGATGGCCCGAGAGCAGTCAGGCTACAGACATGTAACGGGCGTTACCAGGGCTGTTACCGCGACCACACAGGACGGACGTCTCTGGACCCGGTCTAGGCGCTGCGGCGCGCGACGAGCCATACCAGGACGCCGACGGCGACCACGCCGACGAGCGACGCGACGAGGAACGCCGGGCCGACGACCAGCTTCACCACCGCCAGCAGCAGGACGCTGACGATCGCGCTCGCGGCCACGACGCCCGCGGCCCGCAGCAGCCAGCCGCTGAGCACGCCGGGCGAGAGCACCGCGTCGTACGGCAGCACCGCGGCCAGGGCGGCGAGGGAGTGCATGAGGTACAGCGTGGTCGACAGCGCGATCAGCCGGGTCACGCCGGAGGGCTGGTCGTAGACGATGGTGCCGAGCAGCCAGCCGAAGGCGCACAGCAGGACGGCCAGGCCGACCAGGCGGGTGCGCGGGAAGAACGCCGGCAGGACCGCGACCACGCCGGCCACGACGATCGCGGCCAGGTTGCCGGTGACCTGGCTGGGGAACGCCAGCACCATCGACAGGGCCGCGAACACGGCGACGGTCAGGCGGATGAGCACCGGGCCGGCGGAGGCCCGCTCGATCACGTCCCGGGCCCGGTTGATCCGGCCCTGGATGTACTCCTGAAGTTCTTCGATCATGCCGTGACCGTTCTTCCGACCGCCACGCGGGCCACGCCGCGCAGCACCTCGTCGAGGCTGCCGGCGCCGCCCCAGGCGACCACCGGGACGCCGTGCTCGCGCAGCTGGGCGATGATGTTCTGGCGCTCCAGGGCCCACAGCCGCTGCGGGATGTCGCCCCACTTGGCGGCCGAGCGCTTCGGCAGTACCGGATTGCCCAGGGTGTCGACGGCGACCACGAACCGGCCGGCCCGGGCCAGGTTGGCGAGCATCGCCGCCGAGCGGATGTCCAGCAGCGGGGTGAGCACCATCACCAGCGCGTTGCCCTGGACCATGTGCGGGCCGAACGACGACGGCGGCGGCTCGTCGGCGTTGCCGGCCGGGCCCACGTCGAGCAGCCACTCCAGCGTCGTCATGTAGTGGCGGCGGCCGCTCGCGGCGCGCAGGTGCCGCACGGTCCCGCCGTACTGCAGCAGCGCCACCCGGTCGCCGCGGTGCAGGTAGTGCTCGGCGATGCCGGCCGCGGCCCGCACGGTCGTGTCGAGCACCGACGCGCGGCCCTCGATGCCGCCGGAGCGGCCGGCCTCGTGCAGGGCGTCGAGGAGGACGACGACCTCGGCGTCGCGGTCGGACAACGTGCTGACCACGTGGATCTCGCGGGTGCGCAGCGAGACCCGCCAGTCGATGCGGCGCAGCCGGTCGCCGGGGCCGAACCGGCGCACGCCGGCCAGCTCGCCGCCCTCGCCGGTGCGGCGGGAGCGGTGCCCGCCGACATGGCCGGCGGCCCGCGGCATCGCCTCGGCGGCGTCGAAGTGCTCGATCGCCGCGTACGCCTTCAGGGGCAGTTCGGGCGCCCGCACCGGCCGGCTGATGAGCAGCCCGTCGGCGGCGACCGCATGGGCGGTGACCGGGCCGAGCGGGTGCCGGCCCCAGCGCAGCACCCGGCCCTCCAGGTCGACGCCGGCGATGGTGCCGCCCTGCACGTCGACCGCGTAGGGCCGGTCGGAGTGCTTGAGGCGCACCCACTGCGGCACCAGCAGGCGGACCACGACCAGGTCGAAGCCGTCCGGGTTGGGGTTGCCGACGTCGACGCGCACGTCGAGGTCGCCGCCCTCGACCAGGAACGGCTCGGCGGCGGTCACCGCGACCGTCGGGGCACGGCCCGGCCGGCGCACGAGCGAGACCGCGGTGCCGATGGCGAACGGCGCCGCCAGGACCACCAGGTCGAAGCTGCCGGTGAGCACGGCGACGAGCACGAGCACGCCGCTGACCAGCACGGCCCGGCCCAGCGCCCGGGTCGGCTCGAACGCCCGCGCGTGGGACCGGGGGGCGGACGGGTCAGCCATGCCTTCCGCCGTAGGTGGGCATCGCGCCGCTGGCCGGTGCCGGCGTCTGGGCCAGCACCTCGGACACCACCGAGCGGGGGTCGATGCGCTTGAGCCACATCTCCGGCCGCAGGGTGATCCGGTGCGCCAGGGCCGGGACCGCGACCGCCTTCACGTCCTCCGGCACCACATAGTCGCGGCCGCTGAGCGCGGCGGCGGCCCGGGCGAGCAGCAGCAGCGCGAGCGAGCCGCGGGGCGAGGCGCCCACGAGGACCTGCGGGTGGACGCGGGTCGCCGAGGTGAGGGAGACGATGTACCGCCCGATGGAGTCCTCCACGGCGACGTCCTCGAGCGCCCCCTGCATCGCCAGCAGCGTCTCGGCGTCGACGACCGGCTCCAGGTTGGCCTCCTCCTGGCGGCGGGACATGCGCCGGCGCAGGACGTCCCACTCCTCGTCGGCCTCCGGGTAGCCGAACGACACGCGCAGCAGGAACCGGTCGAGCTGGGCCTCGGGCAGCGGGTAGGTGCCCTCGTACTCGATCGGGTTGGCGGTGGCGAGCACGTGGAACGGGGCGTCGAGGCGGTAGGTCGCGCCCTCGACGGAGACCTGCCGCTCCTGCATCGCCTCCAGCAGCGCCGACTGCGTCTTCGGCGGCGTGCGGTTGATCTCGTCGGCGAGCAGCAGGTTGGTGAACACCGGGCCGGCCCGGAACGTGAACTCGTGGGCCCGCTGGTCGTACAGGAACGACCCGGTGACGTCCGCCGGCAGCAGGTCGGGGGTGAACTGGAGCCGGCGGAACCCGATGCCGAGCGCCTGGGCGAACGACCGGGCGGTCAGCGTCTTGCCGAGGCCGGGCAGGTCCTCCAGCAGCACGTGGCCGCCGGCGAGCACCCCGGCCAGGACCAGTTCGAGGGCGTCGCGCTTGCCGACGACCACCGTGCCGACCTGGTCCAGGACCACCTTGGCGATCCGGCCCACCTCGGCCGGTGCGAGCGTCTTCATAGCGCCTCCACCTTCGCGACGATCGATGCTACGTCCCGCGGGCTCGGCACGCGGGACGGCGTGTAGTGCAACAACTGCCAGAGCTCCTCGCCCACGAGCTCGCGAGCCTGCTCGGGGGCGCTGGTCAGGGTGATGCCGTGCCGCTGGCGCAGCCGGCCGTTGACGAGGTCGGTCACCCGCGGCACCACGAGGGCGGCGAACCGGCCGGGGTCGCGCTCGCCCCAGATGAGGCGGTCGTCCCACTTGCCGACGGCCAGCCGGATGCCGTCGGCGGGCGGCACCGCGTCCCGCAGCCGCGGCCGCTCGCCGGCCGGCTGCGGCGGCCGCTGGGGCTCCAGGCCCCTGCCGGTGACCTCGGCCGGCAGGTCGTCGGCGCGCACCTGCTGGAGCACCTCCCGCAGCACCTGGACGGCCACGATGGTGAGCACGACGAGCGGGTACGAGACGGAGTAGCCGGCCACCCAGAGCACGCCCCACCCGACGGTGGTCAGCGCGACGGCCACGAACAGCCGGCGGATCCACCAACGGGAGTCGAACGGCCGGGACGGGCGGCGCACCGGGCGCGCGACGTCGGCCCGCACGGTCGCCCGGCCGGCGTCGAACAGCTCGTCGAGGCCGACCATCTCGTCGCGCTCACGCGCCATGCGCCACCCCCGACAGTTCCGCGCGCAGCTGGCTGAGGGCGTCGACGGCGGCCCGGCGGGACCGCTCGTCGACCGGGTGGGTGGCGTAGCGGGCCTCGCGGTACACCTCGGCGAGCCCCTCCAGGGTCGGGCGGGTCACCCGGTGCCCCTCCAGCAGCCGGGTGACCAGCTCGGTCGGGCTGTCGCCGACCAGGCGGGGCGTGCCGGCCGCGGCGGCGGCCCGCTCCAGCCGGACCCAGCAGGCGATCACCGCCCGCCGCGGGTCGCCGTCCGCGCCGGCCAGCTCGGCCAGGCCGGCGTCGACCGCGGCCACGACCTCCTCGCCGGTGTCGACCCGCATCGGCGCGGGCGCCTCGGGCTCGACGAACAGGCGGGGCTTGGCCTTCGGACCGGCGTTGCGCAGGAACATGTAGATCAGGCCGGCCACCAGCGCGACCACCACGACCCCGCAGAGGCCGGTGACGCCGTAGAGGATCCAGTCAGGCAGGGTGTAGCCCGGATCGCCGCCGCCGGACGGCATGGTCGGCATCAGGCTCGGCTCGGCGGTCGGCAGGCCCGTCGGCGCGTCGGTCGGGTTCAGCTCGGGCACCGGCAGGCTGGTGACCTCCGGCGAGGACAGGGCCGCCGCCACGATCGCGATGCCGAGCACGGCGACCACGGCCAGCACCGGCAACCAGCGGCTGATGGTGCGGTCCATGACATCCCGTCGCTCAGTTCGCCCCGGCCAACGCCTTGGCCCGGGCGAGGATTTCGTCCAGCATTCCTGGCGTGAGCCGACCGGTAAAGGTGTTCTGCTGGCTCACGTGGTAACAACCGAGCAACGCGGGGGCACCCTCGGTCTGCCACAGCACGCCGTGACCGAACGGCACCTTCCGCGCCGGAGCTACACCGTAGACGGCCTTGAGCGCGGGCCAGAACGCGGCCCAGGCGAACCCGCCCAGCGCGACGACCACGCGCAGGTGGGGGCGGATGAGGCCCATCTCCCGGTGCAGGAAGGGGGCGCAGGTGTCGCGCTCCTGCGGGGTGGGCTTGTTGTCGGGCGGCGCGCACCGCACCGCCGCGAAGATCCGGGTGTCGGTGAGCGTGAGGCCGTCGTCACGGTCGGTGCTGGTCGGCTGGTTGGCCAGGCCGGCCCGGTGCAATGCGGCGAACAGGACGTCGCCGGAGCGGTCGCCGGTGAAGATGCGGCCGGTGCGGTTGCCGCCGTGGGCGGCCGGTGCGAGGCCCAGGATGGCGATCCGGGCGTCGTGCGGGCCGAAGCCGGGGACCGGGCGGCCCCAGTACGTCTGGTCGCGGAAGGCGGCGCGCTTGGTCGCGGCGACCTCCTCGCGCCACGCCACCAGCCGGGGGCAGAGGCGGCAGCGGGAGATCTCGGCGTCGAGCCGGTCGAGCGCGTCCACGGGGCACACGCTAACCGAGACGCGTTGCGGTCACGCCGACGTTGGTCGATCCACCCCCTTTTCCCGGCGGGCGGATCGACCAGCGGCGGTGCACAGCGGGCCGGGCGGCCACCGACCCCCCGGGGCCGGCCCGGCCCGCTCCCCCGAGTCAGCCCGAGGGCGACGCGGACGGCTGAGGGGACCCGGACGGCGGCACGGACCCGGACGGCTGGACCGACGCCGACGGTGATGCCGACGCCGACGGCGCGGGCGACCCCGACGCCGGCGGGGCGTCCGTCGGGGACAGCGACGGGAACTGCGGGCCGCGGCACAGCGGGTAGCTGGGCGGCTGGCCCTCCGGGCCGTTCGCGCAGCGCCAGTAGTCGCCGAGCTGGATCGGGTTGCCGTCCTGGTCGTACAGGCTCACGTCGCGCAGCGGCCGGCCGCTGCTGTCCACCGGGAAGACGTCCGTGACGTACGACCAGCGGTCGTAGTAGTCCGGGCCGGAGTACCCGCGGGAGACGCCGCTCCAGTCGGCCAGCACGACCAGCGCGCCGACCACGGCCATTGCCGTGCCCACCCAGCCCAGCCAGCGCGGGATGCGGGGGCGGCCGATCGCGCCCATCCGCACCGAGATCACGATCGCCACCGCGAGGACCAGCCAGCCGATCGGGTCGTCGAGGCGGTCGGTGGGGATGATGTCGGCGGCGAAGATCAGCACGACGACGCAGACGGCCCGGGCGATCCACCACGCCGGGCGCAGCAGGACCAGGAAGTCCCACGCCCGTGGGTAGCCGATGAGCTGCCCCACCCGGCGGTCGGCGACCGACAGCCAGCGCCCCACCCGGGTCACGAGCGGCGCCAGCCGGTCCAGGGGGCCGCCCCTCGCGGCGGCGCCGGTGACGGGCTCCAGGCCGGCGGCGGCCCGCAGCTCGGCCGCGTACGCGGCGGGCGGGCCCAGCCGGTCCACGAGCGACCCGCCCTGCTCGGCCAGGACCTCCGCGAAGTGGGCCGGCAGGTCCTCCAGGAGGTCGTCGCGCACCTCCGCCGGCAGGTCGGCCAGGGCCGCGGAGACCCGTTCGAGGTAGTAGTCGATCTCCAGGTTGCCGGGAGCCGCGGACTCGGTCATGTGCCCTCCGCTTCGCTCCGGTCCCATGCCTTCAAAACCGGGCCCGCGGTGCCCGGCCCCTCCGCTTCGCTCCGGACCGGTCATGCCCTCTCCCCGATCAGCTGGTTCATGGTCTGCGCGAACCCCCGCCAGACCTTGCTGGAGGCGCCGAGCTGGGTGCGGCCGGCGGCGTTGAGCGCGTAGTACTTGCGGTGCGGCCCCTCCTCGCTGGGCACCACGTACGTCGTGAGCATCCCGGCCTGGAAGAGCCGGCGGAGTGTGCCGTAGACCGAGGCGTCGCCGACGTCGTCGAGGCCGGCCGAGCGCAGCCGGCGCAGGATGTCGTAGCCGTAGCCGTCCTCGTCGCGCAGCACGGCGAGCACAGCCAGGTCGAGCACACCCTTGAGCAACTGGGTTGTGTCCACGCCGTGCAGAGTAGTGCGCAATGCACAGTAGTATCAAGTGCAGAGGACGTGGACACGCAAAAGGCGGCCCGCCCACGCGGACCGCCTAAGGCGTCGGTCGTCCTACTTGGCGTCGGTGAGGCAGAGGGCGTCGCCGCTGCTGGCGTCGGTGCCCTGCCACAGCACGTAGCTGGCCTCGGTGAACTCGTCGCACACCGTCGGCTGCGCCTTGAGGGCCTCGGACTGCGGGACGCCGCTCTTGAGGCCGACGACCTTGTACCGGGCCTCGGCGTCGTCACACTTCACGATCTTGACGCTGACGCTCTTGCTGCCCGTCTCGGTGATCTCGTCACCGGCCAGGCAGTCGCCGACCTTCGCGTTGGCGGCGCTGCTGTTGACGATGTCGTTCCAGGTGTCCTTCGCGAAGAAGAAGATGCCGCCGCAGCAGACGAGGGCGAGCACCAGGATGACGCCGAGCACGATCAGGATGATCTTGCCGGCGCTGCTCTTCTTCGGCGGGGGCGGCGGGGCACCGTACGGCGCGCCGCCGGGCGGCGGGCCGTACGGCGCGCCCGAGGACGGGTCGTTGTACGGCGCGCCCGACGAGGGCGGGCCGTACGAGGGCTGCCCGTACGGGTCGTTACCGCCGGGCGGCGGGTAGCCGCCACCGCCACCGGGGGGCGGATAGCCGCCACCGCCGCCGGGGGGCGGGTAGCCGCCACCACCTCCGGGCGGCGGGTAACCGCCACCGCCGCCGGGGGGCGGGTAACTGCCGGGCGGCGGGTACTGATCAGACATGAGCTTCCTTCCGGGGTATGCCGCAAAGATCACCCTAACGGGCTGAATGATGGCTGACCTTGGCAAACCGGCCACATGCCCGAAGGAGACGGCTCACGATAGCGGTAGAGGGCCGATGTGCGCAGCACCGTGCGTCGTCGTATTACGGTGTGCGCCGTGACCGATCTCTTGAAGCGCCTCGCCGCAGCCCCCGGTGTCTACCGCGGACGCGGCGACGGACTGGAGTCCGGGCCGTTCGTCGCCCGGATCAAGGTGACCTCGGTGGTGCGCGGAAACGCCATCACGCTGGACTACGAGGCGGTCAGCGACAGTAAGGGACTGCAGCACGTCGAGCACACGATCCTCACCGCGAGCGAGGCCGGGCGCCTGGAACTGCACGTCACCTGCCTTGAGCTGCCCGGCGTGACCCGCTTCGTGGAGAGCCAGCCGGGCGTCTTCAACGCCTACGAGGGCCCGATGCCCGCCAAGATCATCGTGACCATGCCGAGTGACGGCGTGCTCACGTACGGCTGGTGGTGGTCGCGCGACGAGGCCGACCCCCGCGAGCAGTCCCGGGCCGAGGTCCGCCGGACCGGCTGACCAGCGCTGACGCAAATCCGACAGTGCTACGTGCGGGTTTGCGCCGACCGCTATGCGAGTGAATAAGCGATCCCGTCCAGGATGTCCGACTCCGAGGCGATCACGGAGTCGGCGCCCGAGCGGTCCACGATGGTGCGCAGGATCAGGGCGCCCGCCCCGATGACGTCGGCCCGCCCCGGGTGCATCACCGGGGTGGCCAGCCGCTGCTCGGCCGTCTTGCCCAGCAGGTCGGCCGTCACCTTCGCCACGTCGCCGGCGGAGATGCGGGCGCGGTGGATCCGGGCCGGGTCGTACTCCGGCAGGCCCAGCGCCAGCGCCGTCACCGTCGTCACCGACCCGGCCAGGCCGACCAGCGTGCGGGCCCGGTGACCGCCGACGGCCGCGAGGGCCCGGTCGACGGCCGCGGTGATATCGGCCTCGGCCGCCGCGACCTGCTCCGGGGCCGGCGGGTCGCCGTGCAGGTGGCGCTCGGTCATCCGCACGCAGCCGATGTCGACGCTGATCGCCGCGTCGACGTCCGCGGTGCCGACGACGAACTCGGTCGAGCCGCCGCCGATGTCGACGACCAGGTAGGGCGGCTCGGCGGTCAGGCCCCGCACGGCGCCGGCGAACGACAGGCGGGCCTCCTCGTCGCCGGTGATGACCTCCGGGTCGAAGCCGAGGACCTGGTGGACCATCGACCGGAAGTCGGCGGCGTTGGAGGCGTCGCGGGAGGCGCTGGTGGCGACCATCCGGGCGGCCTCGACGCCGGCGGCGGCGATCTCCGCGGCGTAGCCGACGAGGGCGACCCGGGTGCGCTCGATGGCCGCGGGCGACAGCCGGCCGGTCTTGTCGACGCCCTCGCCCAGCCGGACGATCCGCATCTGGCGGGAGACGTCGGACAGGCCCGCGGCCCCGGCGTCGGCGATCAGGAGGCGGACGGAGTTGGTCCCGCAGTCGATGGCAGCCACACGCTTCACAACACGAAAGCCTACAAATGCAGCAGCATCCGCGTGTTGCCGAGGGTGTTGGGCTTGACCCGCTCCAGGTCGAGGAACTCGGCGACGCCCTCGTCGTAGGAGCGCAGCAGCTCCTCGTAGACCTGATGGGTGACCGGCGTGCCGTCGATCGGGACGAAGCCGAACGAGCCGAAGAAGCGGGTCTCGAAGGTCAGCACGAACACCTTGCGCACGCCGATCTCGCGGGCCGCGCCGAGCAGCTCGGTGACGACGCGGTGGCCGATCTTGTGGCCGCGGGTGAGCGGGTCGACCGCCACGGTGCGGACCTCGGCGAGGTCCTCCCACATGACGTGCAGCGCGCCGCAGCCGACGATGGTGCCGTCGGTGTCCCGCTCGGCCACCCAGAATTCCTGGACTGTCTCGTACAGCGTCACCGTGGGTTTGGACAGCAGGCGCCGGTCGGCGACGTACATCGCGACCAGCCGCCGAATCCCCCGCACGTCGGCGGTCCGCGCCCGCCGAACGGTTACCTCCATGGCGGTAAGGGTAGTGGCGCGGGGATGTGGCATCTGACACGCGACCGGGTGCTGATGCTCACCACGGCGGTGATGGTGGTGGCGGCCGGCACGATGACGGTTCTGTACCTGACGAAAGACGGCGGGACGCCACCGACACAGGCGGCCCGCACCGCGGACGCGACCCCGACGGCGAGCAGGCCGTCGTCGGTGGCCCCGGCCAAGGCCGGCTCGATGAAGGCGGGCTACGCCGTGCGCAGCAAATGGAAGGACGGGTTCAATGCCGAGGTGACCGTGACGAACCTCGGTTCGCAGCCGGTGGCGGGCTGGACGGTACAGCTGAAGCTCCCGCCGGGCGTGGACGTCCTGTCCACGTGGGGCGCCAAGGCCGAGAACAAGACCGGCGAGCTCGTCCTGCGGTCACAGGCCTGGAACACGTATCTCGAGGCCGGCGGCTCGATCCGGATGGGGTTCGAGGCGAAGGGTGACGCGGCGCAGCCCACGAGCTGCACCGTGAACGGGTCACCCTGCTGACAGTTCGTTGAACGCCCGGCCGCGGGGCCCCACATTGTGCCCATGAAACGGATCCTGACAGTGGGCGCGGTGGCGGTCCTCGGTGCCGGCGTGCTCGGCTGCGGCGTCGTCAACCAGGTCAAGCAGGCCGTCGACAACGTCTCGGCGATCACCGATCTCGCCGACCGGCTCGGCAAGTCGTCGCAGCTGACCTTCACCGCGGAGTACAAGACCGACGACGGCACGACCACGACCGTGGTGCAGCAGCCGCCGAAGGCCGCCTACCTCGGCAAGGACGGCCGCTTCATCCTCACCGAGGACGCCCTCTACTCCTGCACCGGACCGGCGAACAAGGTCGTGTGCCAGAAGAGCCCGGTGCAGACCGGCAGCCTGTCGGCCGCCGACCAGTCCGCCTACCTGTCGGCGGTGGCCGGCGGCGGCTTCATCAGCACCGAGATGGCCCTCGGGCTGATGACGGCCGCCGCGGTCGTGCCCGGTGTGAAAATCGCGCAGAACACCGCGACCATCGCCGGTCAGAAAAGTGACTGTCTGGATGTGACGGGGATCCCGCGGGACAACGACCCCAATGCCGTCACCGCCAAGGAGTTCCACGTGTGCGTGGCCGAGAACGGCCTGCTCACGCGGTTCAAGGGGGTCGGGACGGACGACAAGGCGCTCGGGGTCGAGCTGACGAAGTTCAGCGGCGACGTCGACCCGAAGGCGTTCGTACCGCCGAAGGGCGCGAAGATCGTCGAAGCCTCGTCCCCGCCTGGGACGGGTAAGTGACGTAGTTTGTCGGGGTGCTGACACCACCCCGGGGGCTCCCTGATGACGCGCTCGCGTCACTGCTCGTCCACGAGTGGGGGCTCACGGTGAAGTCGCTCACCTACCAGCCGGTCGGCTTCGGCAGCCACCACTGGGAGCTCGTCGACACGTCGGGCTCCCGGTGGTTCGTCACCGTCGACGAGCCGGCCGACCCGGACCGGCTGCGCGCCTCCCTCGCCGTCGCGGCCGACCTCCAGGCGACCGGCCACACCTTCGCGGTCGCGCCGGTGCCCACCCTGCACCACGAGACGATGCTGACGCACGGGCCGTTCGCGATCACCGTCTACCCGTACGTCGACGGCACCAGCTTCGAGTGGAACGCGTTCGCCGGGCCCGAGCACCGGCAGGCCACCCTCGACATGATCATCCAGCTGCACACGGCCCCGCCGGTCGTGCGCCGCCACGCGCGGGCCGACGACTTCGCGGTGCCCCACCGCGACGAGGTGGAGCAGGCGCTGAAGCGGCCCGGGCCGGACTGCGGGCCCTACGCGGCCGCCGCCGCCGACCTGCTGGCCGCGCACCGGGAGCCGCTGCGGCGGGTGCTCGCGCGGTACGACGAGCTCGTCCTGGAGAGCCGCGCCGAGCCGGTGCGGGCCGTGCTCACCCACGGCGAGCCGCACTCCGGGAACACGATGAGGACGCCGACCGGCTGGCGGCTCATCGACTGGGACACCGTGCTGATCTCGCCGCCGGAGCGCGACCTCTGGCTCATCGAGCCGGGCGACGGGTCGATCTTCACGGCCTACGCCGAGGCGACCGGCGTCCTGGTCCGCCCGTCGACGATCATGCTCTTCCAGCTGCGCTGGGCCCTCGCCGACATCGCGGTCGAGGTCCGCCGCTTCCGCCGGCCGCACACCGGCACCTCCGACGACGCCGAGGGCTGGGAGATCCTGCGCTCAGTCGTCGCCCGGATCGAGTGACACGCACGGCCCGGCGGCCCACCACTCGCCGGCCTGCTCCCGGGTCTCGTCGCCGAACGGGTTGACCCCCGGCCCGGCCGCGAGCGCGTGGCCGAGGTGCACGTGCAGGCACTTCACCCGCGTCGGCATGCCGCCCGCGGACACCCCCGCGATCTCCTGGACGTGCCCGATCTCCTCGCGGCGGCGGAGGTACTCCTGGTGCGCCCGCTCGTAGGCGGCCGCCAGCTCCGGGTCCTCGGCGAGGCGGGCGTTCATCGTCTTCATGAGCCCGGCCGACTCCAGCCGGCTGCACTCGTGGACCGCCCGCGGGCAGGTCAGGTAGTACAGCGTCGGGAACGGCGTGCCGTCGGGCAGCCTCGGCGTCGTCTCCACCACGTCGGGCAGCCCGCAGGGGCACCGGTGCGCGACCGCGCGCGTCCCCCGCGGCGCGCGGCCGAGCTGCGCCGCGACCACCGCCAGGTCCTGCTCGGTGGCCTTCTCGGGTTCACTCACTGCTTGTCCGCCGCCTCGACGCTCGACCACAACTTGCCGTACCACGGCCGGGACGCCTTCTCCGCGCCCGGCACGTCGGCCGGGTCGGCGGTCTGGGCCCGGCTCGGGTCGACCACCACGTACGGCTTCTCGCCCGGCAGCACCATGTGCAGCCGCTGGCGGGCCTGACTGATCACGTACTCCGGGTCGTCCCACTTCCGGGCGCGGGCGGCCATGTCCGCCACCTTCGCCGCCTGCCGCTCCTGGCTCTGCTCGTAGGCGGCGATCTCCGCCTCCTGTGCGAGGTACACCCGGACCGGATAGGCGTAGGCGAGCAGCAGGACCAGCAGGACCAGGCTCAGGACCACGGCCCGGCTGGTGAACCGGCGCGGCTGCGGGGCGCGCGTGCGCAGCGCCGCGCCGCCGGTCGAGACCGCGCGGCGGGCGACCGTGGGGCGGGCATTCGGGCGGTTCTGGCGGGTGGCGGCACGCGCGCGCGGGGCTTCCCGGCCGCGCCCGCCCGGCCTGGTCCGCTGCTGCATGCCCTCCCCCTGCCCCTACCGGGTGACTCCCGGCGCCCGTGCTTGACTGACGGGCACCGGGAGCTGTGCTGCCTAACGGTAACGCGGGAACGCGCCGCGGCCGGCGTAGCGCGCCGCGTCGTCGAGCTCGTCCTCGATGCGCAGCAGCTGGTTGTACTTCGCCACCCGCTCGGAGCGGGCCGGCGCGCCGGTCTTGATCTGGCCGCTGCCCACGGCCACCGCCAGGTCGGCGATGGTGGTGTCCTCGGTCTCACCCGAGCGGTGGCTCATCATCGTGCGGAAGCCGGCGCGGTGCGCGAGCTCCACGGCGTCGAACGTCTCGGTGAGCGAGCCGATCTGGTTCACCTTCACCAGCACCGCGTTGGCCGTGCCGGTGGCGACGCCCCGGGCGATGCGCTGCGGGTTGGTGACGAACAGGTCGTCGCCGACGATCTGGATGCGGCTGCCGAGCGCGTCGGTCATCGCCTTCCAGCCGTCCCAGTCCTCCTCGGACAGCGGGTCCTCGATGGACACGATCGGGTACGCGTCGACGAGCTGCGTGTAGTACGCGATCATCTCGTCGGACGACTTCCCGGCGCCCTCGAACTGGTAGCCGCCGTCCTTGTAGAACTCGGTGGCCGCCACGTCGAGCGCGAGCACGATGTCGCTGCCGAGCGAGTAGCCGGCCTTCTCGACGGCCTCGGCGATCAGGTCGAGCGCGGCCGCGTTGGTCGGCAGGCTGGGGGCGAAGCCGCCCTCGTCGCCGAGGCCGGTGGCCAGGCCCTTCTTCTTCAGCACCGACTTGAGCGTGTGGTACACCTCGGCGCCGGTGCGCAGCGCCTCACGGAACGTCGGCGCGCCGATCGGCGCGATCATGAACTCCTGGATGTCGACGTTGGAGTCCGCGTGCGCGCCGCCGTTGAGGATGTTCATCATCGGCACCGGCAGCAGGTGGGCGTTGGGCCCGCCGAGGTACCGGTACAGGCTCAGGCCGGCCGAGTCGGCGGCCGCCTTGGCGACCGCGAGCGAGACGCCCAGGATGGCGTTGGCGCCGAGCTCGGACTTCTCCGGCGTGCCGTCGAGGTCGAGCATGGCCTGGTCGACGAGCCGCTGCTCGCTGGCGTCGATGCCGAGGACGGCCTCGGAGATGCGCTCGTTGACGTTCTCGACGGCCTTCTCGACACCCTTGCCGAGGTAGCGCTTGCTGTCGCCGTCACGCAGCTCGTTGGCCTCGAACGCGCCGGTCGACGCGCCCGAGGGCACGGCCGCGCGGGCGAGCGTGCCGTCGTCCAGCGCGACCTCGACCTCGACGGTCGGGTTGCCGCGCGAGTCCAGGATCTCCCGGGCGCCGATAGCTTCAATAGTGGCCACTGTCGTGGAACCCCCTACGTTGGAACGGTGTTTCCGACCGCCACGGTGCGGCAACCTGAGCCTATCGTTCGGCCGTTCGGGCGAACGCCACCCTCCCCGGACTGCACCGCGGGCTGACCCGGGGCTACCGGCCCAGCAGGGTGTGGAGGTGACGCGGGGGTGGGGAGCCGTGCGCCAGCATGCGGTCGTGCCAGTCGCGCGGCGAGACGCCGGCCGGGCGGGCCCGGGCGACCTCGCTCACCTCGGTGTAGCCCACGAAGTACGTCGAGAGCTGGGTCGAGCTCAGCAGCGCCCGGCGCCACTTGCCGGCCGCCTCGCCCTCCTCCTGGAAGCCGGCCTCCATCATCAGCGCCATCGCCTCCTGCTCCGGCATGCCGTCGCAGTGGATGCGCTGGTCGATGATCGCGTTGATGGTCATCCGGAGCTGCATCTTCAGCTGCTGCAGGCGCACCGGCAGGCCGCCGAAGCCGTGGGCCGCCATCAGCTCCTCGGCGTACACCGCCCAGCCCTCCACGAACGGGCCCGACCAGCCGATCGCCCGGGCCCGGGTGCGGCCGCGGAAGCGGCGGGCGTGGGCGAGCTGGAGGAAGTGGCCCGGGGTCGCCTCGTGGACGGTCAGGTCGCGCAGCATGTGGGCGTTGTACTCGCGGTAGAACGACGAGACCCGCTCCGCGGCCCAGTCGGCCGGGGTCGGCGAGATGCAGAAGAACGTCGGCAGGTCGGCCGGCTCCAGCATGCCGGGCGGGTCGCAGTACGCCACCGCGACGCCCCGCGCGAACTCCGGCATCTCCATGATGACCAGCGGGTCGTCGATGAGGGAGACCAGGTCGTTGGCGCGGACGAACTCGGTCGCCTCGTCGAGGGAGACCTTGGCCAGCTCCACGATCGTGTCGTTGTCGGGGACGTCGGCGGCCAGCCGCGCGAACGCCTCGCGGACCGTGTCGTCCGTCTCCGGGCCGCCGGTCAGCTCGGCCGCGGCCGCGCGCAGCTCGGCGCCGACCCGGGCGACGTTCGCCTCGGCGCGGGCGAGGACCGTCGCCGCGGACAGCTCGGTGTCCAGGGTGTGCCACAGGCGGGCCTCCCACAGGCGGCGGCCCAGGCGGGGGTCGCGCTCGGCGGTGTCGAGCCGGTCGCCGAGCCATGCCGCGAACGCGTCGAGCTCGCCGGCCGCCCGCTCCTGCAGCGGCCGGATCACCTCGGCCAGCCCGGGCGCCTCCTTGAGCAGCTCGCCCAGCTCGTCACGGACCAGGCGGGCGGTGCCCGCGAACTGCCCTATCGCCGTCTCGACGTGCACCCGCGGCAGGTCCCGCAGGACCTCTCTCGCCGTTGCCAGCGAATCGGGTACCGCCGAAAGCCTCGACGCCAGGGACACCAGACGCTCCTCGGCGGGCGCGAACGGCCGCGCGATCAGCCCGTGCAGCAGCGCGCCCGGGTTGTACGCCAGAGGGTTCCACTCGTGCTCGCGCACCTCGGTCCGCTCGAAGAGCATCCGCTCCACGCGGGCCAGGAGGACGGCGTGGTCGACGGACTCCTGCACGTCGAGCGTGTCGGTGTCGATCTGGCTCAGCGCGGCGGAGGCGTCCCGCAGCATCTCCACGTCGCCGGCGACCGCCGAAGCGGAGAAGTCGGGCAGCCGGTCGTCGAAGCGGTGGTCGCCGGCCGACGCCGCGAGCCGCGGGTCGGCCTCCAGCAGCGCGTCGGCGATGTGCTCGGCGAGTGGCACGAAGTCATGCGGCATCCCGAAACCGTATCGCCTAAACGAGGGTCGCGAGGGTGCGCACGGCGCGGGTGAGCTCGTGCGGGGTGTGCGCCGCGTACCCGAGGACCAGCCCGGCCGGGCCGCGCTTGCGCATCCGCAGCGCCGACAGCGCGAGCGGGCCGAGCCCCGCGGCGGCGGCGCGCTCCACCACGGCGACGTCGTCGGCGCCGGGCGGCAGCTCGACGACCAGGTGCAGGCCGGCCGCGATGCCGCCGACGCGGGCCTTCGGCAGGTGCCGGCGCAGCGCGGCGACGATCGCGTCGCGCCGCTCGCGGTGCAGGCGGCGGGCCCGGCGCAGGTGCCGGTCGTAGCCGCCGCCGGCCAGGAACTCGGCGAACGCGAGCTGCTGGAGGGCCGGGCCGCCGTTGTCGGCGTCGGCCTTCGCCGCGCACAGCTCGGGCAGCCAGGTGGGCGGGGCCACCAGCCAGCCGAGCCGCAGGCCGGGCGCGAGCACCTTGCTCACCGAGCCGACCAGGGCGACCCGGTCCGGGGCGAGGCCCTGCAGGCAGGCGACCGGCTCGCGGTCGTAGCGGTACTCGGCGTCGTAGTCGTCCTCGACGATCAGCCCGTCGACCCGCCGCGCCCAGCCGAGCAGCTCGGCCCGCCGGTGCGGGGCGAGCACCACCCCGGTCGGGAACTGGTGGGCCGGGGTGAGCAGCACCGCCTTGGTCCGCGTGCGGCTCAGCGCGCGCACGTCGAGGCCGTCCTCGTCGACCGGGATCGGCACCACCTCCAGCCCGAGCCGCCCCAGGTGGTCGCGCAGCGCGGCGGAGCCGGGGTCCTCGAACGCGATCCGCCGGACCCCGCGGGCCACCAGCGCCCGGGCGACGAGGGCGAGGGCCTGGGTGACGCCCGCGGTGACGATGAGGCCCTCGGCCGGCACCAGCGCGGCCCGCACCCGGCCGAGGTAGCCGGCCAGCTCCCGGCGCAGCCGCGGCACGCCCACCGCGTCCCCGTAGTCGAAGTCGGCGTCGAGCGCACCGGTCAGCGCCGTCTCGTAGGCGCGCCGCCACGCCGTGCGCGGGAACATGCCGAGGTCGGGCACGCCCGGGCGCAGCGGGGCCACCGCCGTGGTCTGCTCCGGCCGGCTTTCCGGCTGCCTCGGTACCGCCGTGGCGACCGCCGCCACCACCGTGCCCGACCCGCGCCGGGTGACCAGCCGCCCCTCGGCGGTGAGCTGCTCGTAGGCGCCGACGACCAGCCCCCGGGACACCCCGAGGTCGGCGGCCAGGTCGCGGGTGGAGGGCAGCCGGGTGCCGGGCGCGAGCCGGCCCCGGCTGATCGCGTCGCGCAGCGCGCCGACCAGCTGGTCACCGACCCGGGGCCGGTTGCGGTCGAGCTCGACCAGCGCCTCCCAGACCGACAATTGGTCCTCCAAAAGCAGGGTTCGGTGGCACTGTAGCGTGGACCACTGGCCGCCGTAAGTTCGGCCGCATGACCCGCCGCCACACCGCGTACTGCGTGCTCACCTGCGCGCTGCTCGGCAGTTCGTTCACCGTGAGCCGATCGATCGTCGCTTATCCGATCCTCACCGGGCAGGCGCTGCGCTACGCCCTGGCCGCGCTCGCGCTGTTCGCGTTGCTGATCACCGCGGAGCGACGCCTGCCGACCGGGCGCGAGTTCGTGCGGCTGGCGGCGGTCGCGGCGACCGGCCTCGTGGTGTTCAACGTGCTGCTGCTCGTCGCGCTCCGCCACGCGGACCCGGCGGTGATCGGCACGATCGTCGGGGTGAGCCCGCTGGTGCTGGCGCTGCTCGGGCCGCTCCAGGAGCGCCGGCGGCCGTCGCGGCGGCTGCTGCTGGCGGCGGGCGTGGTGGTGCTCGGGGCCGGGCTCGTCGAGGGCTTCGGCCACGCCGACCCGGTGGGGCTGTGGGCGGCGCTCGGCGTGCTGGCCTGCGAGTCGGCGTTCTCGCTGCTGGCGGCGCCGCTGCTGCCGCGGCTCGGGCCGGTGCGGGTGTCGGCGTGGAGCACGCTGCTCGCGGTACCGATCCTGCTGCTGCTCGTCCCGGTCACCGGGGAGCGCCCGCGGATGCCGACCGGGGAGGAGGCCACCGCGATCGCGTTCCTGGGGCTCGTGCTGACGGTCGTCGCGTTCGTCTGCTGGTACGCCGCGGTGGCCGGGCTCGGGGTCGACCGGGCCGGGCTGTTCGTCGGCCTGGTGCCCGTGTTCGCCCTGCTCACAGTGTCCATCGTGGACGGCACCCGGCCCGACCTGCCGCGGGTGGCCGGGGTCCTGCTGGTCGGCTCGGGCCTGTTCGTCGTGGCCCGCCGTGTTAAGCAGGAACCATGGCAAGCACCGCGCTCGTCCTCGGCGCCGGCGGCATCACCGGCGTCGCCTGGCAACTCGGAGTCCTCATCGGCCTGCACGACCGGGGCCTCGACCTCGGCGGCGCCGACCTGATCGTCGGCACCTCGGCCGGCGCGATGACCGGCGCCCTCATCGGCGCGTTCCGCGACCCGCGCACCGCGGCCGCCATCGAGGCGCCGCTCGGCCCCGGCGACCCGCCGCTGCACGCCGACTGGAACCGCGGGGCCGTCGCGTTCGGCCTGCTGCAGGACGCGTCGCTCAGCCCGGCCGAGATGCGCCGGCGGATCGGGGCGGTCGCGCTGGAGGCCGAGGTGGGGCCGCCCGACCCGTGGCTGGCGGCGTTCGCCCGCCGCCTGCCGATCACGTCGTGGCCGGCGCGCCTGCTGGTGACGGCCGTCGACGTCCACACCGGCGAGCCGGTCCGCTGGACGGCGGCGTCGGGCGTGCCGCTCGCGGCCGCGGTCGCCGCCAGCTGCGCGGTGCCGTGCATCTTCCCGCCGATCCCGGTGAACGGCAGCCGCTACATGGACGGCGGCGTCCGCTCCCGCACGAACGCGGACCTGGCGGCGGGCCACGACACGGTGTACGTCCTGGCCCCGCGCATGCCGATGCTCCAGCACGAGCCGGTCGACCCGTCGTTCACGCTGATCGAACCGTCGGCGGAGGCGACGGAGGCCATCGGCGGCAACGTCTTCGACGCCACCCGCTGGCCGGCCACCCTCCAGGCCGGCGAGGCCCAGGCCCGCACCATGCGGCTCTGAGCCCTACGAGCGCTCCACGCGGCGGACGTCGTCCAGGTAGGACAGGGCCGCGGCGCGCAGTGCCGCCTCGGCGTCGCCGTCCTCGGCCTGGGCGCGGGCCACCAGGGCGAACAGGGCGCCGCCCAGGGTGTCCGGGGGTGGGAGCGGGACGTCCAGGTTCGCTCGGGCGACGCGGTGCAGGAGCTTGGCCGCCAGGGACAGGGCCGGCTGGGAGAGGGCCACGCCGTCGACCGCGGAGGCGCGGGACTTCTCGGCCTTCTTGATCTGTTCCCAGTTGGCGATGATGTCGTCGATGCCGCCGACCTCGGCGCCGGCGAAGACGTGCGGGTTGCGGCGGATCAGCTTGGCGACCAGGTCGCCGGCCACGTCGTCGATGGTGAAGCCGGCCGTCTCCTCGCCCAGGCGGGCGTGCAGCACGACCTGGAGCAGGACGTCGCCGAGCTCCTCGCGGACCGCCTCGGCGTCGTCGTCGCGGATGGCGTCGTAGAGCTCGTACGCCTCCTCCAGCAGGAACGGCGCCAGGCTGTGGTGGGTCTGGGCCCGCTTCCACGGGTCGCCCTCCGACGGGTGCATGAGCCGGTCCATGACCGTGACCGCGTCGAGGAGGCGGGCGCCGGGCGGGTCCCACGAGCCGTAGAGCAGCTCCAGTTCGGCCAGGCCGGGCTCGCGGGCCAGCCGCAGGCCCAGCTCGCGGGCCAGCCGCTCGTCGCCGTCGGGTGCGGCGAGCCACACGATCGTGCCGTGCTCGGCCAGCGCCGTGATCAGCACGTCCGCGGTCGCCGCGACGACCGAGACCGTGGCGCCCGCCGCCCGTAGCGCTTCGGCCTGTTCGGAGTCGGCGCCCGCGTAGACCGGGTGGGCGCGCACCAGGTCCCACGCCTGCGCGGTCAGCACCCCGGCCGGCAGCCGGGGCGACGTCACCAGCAGCACCACCCTGCCCGACACGGACCTCAGGCCTCCTCCACGGGCACCTTCCCGTCGTCGGGGAAGGGGATGTCAATCGGGACCGGGCCGCTCGGCAGGCTCAGGATCGCCGGCAGCACCAGCCCACCGTATCGCGGGTTGATCGTGACGCCGGACGCGGCCGCGGCGAGGGCCTCCTGGGCGCTCGCCGCCGCCCCGAAGGCGGGGTACCGCTTGAGGTCCGCGATCATCTCGTCGTACCCGACCCCGCCCGGCACCTGGCCCGCGTCGGTGAGGGCGGCGTAGAAGCGGCCGGCCTCGTCGTCCGTCAGCGGCCGCTCGGGCTGCGCGGCGACGATCGGCTGGACCACCTGCCAGTAGTCGAGCCACAGCCGCACGTACGGGTCCGACGCCGGCAGCCCGAAGATCGCCTCGAACACCTCGGACGCCCGGGGCGCGGTGGGCAGGCCGCGCTCGCTGAGCAGTCGCTCCCCCACCTGCCGCAGCGCCATGAGCGACACCACCTGGGCCGCGTCCGTGTGCACCAGGGGCAGCGTGGCCTCCGGGGGCGGCTCGCCGACCGCGGTGCCGGCCCGGAGCGCGTCGAGCAGCGCCTGGCGGGCGGCCAGGCGCTCCTCACCGACGGCGTTCACCCCGCTGACGATCCCGTCGACCTCGGCGACCGTGATCGTGCGGTCGCCGAGGTAGGCCGCGACGGACGGGTTGGAGCGGCAGCCCGCGAGCGCGACCAGCAGCGCGAGCACGGCGAGCGATACGAGACGGTGAGCACGCATGGTGCCCACCATCGCCTGCTCAACGCTTGTCGCCGAGGACAGTTGTGAGGAGTTCACCCGCCCATTCGAGCAGCTGCGTGTCCCGCATCGGCTCGCCGCCGACCCGCCGGGTGGACGGGCGGGGCAGCGAGACCGTGTCGGCCGCCGCCTTGTAGACCGACTCGGGGTAGAGCCGCTTGAGCCGCAGCTGCTTCGAGTCGGGCAGCGGCAGCGGCGCGAACCGGACATGTCTGCCCTGCAGCGACACGTCGGTCAGGCCGAACGAGCGGGCGAGGAACCGGAACCGAGCGACCGCCAGCAGGTTGGCCACCGGCTCCGGCGGCTCGCCGTAGCGGTCCTTCATCTCGGCGACGATCTCGTCGAGGGCGGCGTCGTCCTTCGCGCCGGCGATCTTGCGGTAGATCTCCAGGCGCAGGCGCTCGGCGCCGATGTACTCCAGCGGGAGGTGCGCGTCGACCGGCAGGTCGATCTTGACGTCGGGCTCCTCCTCCTCCGGCCGCTCACCCTTGAACTGCTGGACCGCCTCGCCGACCATCCGCACGTACAGGTCGAAGCCGACGCCCTCGATGTGCCCGGACTGCTCGCCGCCGAGCAGGTTGCCGGCGCCGCGGATCTCCAGGTCCTTCATCGCGACATACATGCCCGCGCCGAGCTCGGTGTGCTGCGCGATGGTGGCCAGCCGCTCGTGGGCGTGCTCGGTGAGCGGCTTGTCCGGCGGGTAGAGGAAGTAGGCGTAGGCGCGCTCCCGGCCCCGGCCGACCCGGCCGCGGATCTGGTGCAGCTGGGCCAGGCCGAGCAGGTCGGCCCGCTCGACGATCAGGGTGTTGGCGTTGGGGATGTCGATGCCGCTCTCGACGATCGTGGTGCAGACGAGGACGTCGTACTCCTTCTCCCAGAAGCCGACCATGATCTTCTCCAGGGCCTCCTCGCCCATCTGGCCGTGCGCGACCGCGACCCGCGCCTCTGGGACCAGCTCGCGCAGCTTCCGCGCGGCCCGCTCGATCGACTCGACCCGGTTGTGCAGGTAGAAGACCTGGCCGTCGCGCAGCAGCTCGCGGTGGATCGCGGCGGCGACCTGCTTGTCGTCCTGCGCGCCGACGAAGGTGAGCACCGGGTGGCGCTCCTCCGGCGGGGTGGCGATCGTCGACATCTCGCGGATGCCGGTGATCGCCATCTCCAGCGTGCGCGGGATCGGCGTGGCCGACATCGTCAGCACGTCGACCGAGGCGCGCAGCTGCTTGAGGAACTCCTTGTGCTCGACGCCGAAGCGCTGCTCCTCGTCGACGATCACCAGCCCGAGCTGCTTGAACCGGGTCGCCGTCTGCAGCAGCCGGTGGGTGCCGATCACGATGTCGACGGTGCCGTCGGTCACCTTCTCCATGGTGACCTTCGTCTCGGTCGGGGTCTGGAACCGCGACAGCTGGCGGACCTCCACCGGGAACTGG